>JALYYT010000404.1 GCA_030946285.1 Gemmatimonadota bacterium | reverse complement strand
CGACGTTACCCGTCATCCACTGTAGCTCCTGCTTTATCGCACTCATTATCCCCGCCAGCACTGTCCTCACCGGCTTAGCCTCGGTGAAAGCACTAGCGACCGCGTATGACGACTGCAACGAGTAACGACTCTCGTTCGAAATCGCATATACTGCCTCCCACCGATCCGGACAGAACTTCGCCTTGAACGAATCCAGTCCTTCGAAGTTGTAGAACCGTCTTGCATGGGCACGGAGCCAATGCACGCCGAGCTGCAACAACGGGGATGCGTTCCTGAAATCGCCCGCCCGGGTCGAGAGTGGAGCGAGTCCCATCGTCACATAATCGCAGTTCTGTTCCACCGTCCACCGAACCGCCGCGTCAATCATCAGCTCCGCGGTTCCGTTCGGCGCGCCGTGGCCGCGAACGAACTGCTCGGTTAGCCAGCCGTTGCGCGCGGGGATCGGCGACAGCACGAGAAAGCCGACGGGAGTTCCATCTCTCGAGGCAACGAAGACGCGCCGGTCGCGCAGATGGCCGAGCGTTTCCGGCTCGACCAGGAAGTGCAGCGGCGGCAGTCCGCGAGTGCCGAGCCATTCCCGGAGCAGCGTCTTGAGCTCCGGGCTCTGCTCCGCCCGGCCGCAGGACCAGAGCTCGACCGCGACGCCCTTGTTACGCGCTCGATTCAACTGTGCGCGCAACGACGAGTGGCTGGCGACGATCCCGTCCCAGTTCTTCGGATCCCAGGATGGCTGCGCACCGAGCAGGAATTTCGAATGCGTCTCGGTTCCCTCGTAAAGCATATCGAGCCGCCGCTCCGCGCCGAAGTACACTACACCATGTCCCGAGCGCGCGGCGTCGCGCTCGAATTCGTCGGCGACATCGCGTAGCGTATCCGGGCTCGACACCGGCGCACCGCCTGCGACGCGTTTCCCGCCAGCGTTGACGTAACCGACGACGGCGTCGTGCATGGATGAAAACCAGAGTTCGAATCCGGGATTGAGTATCTGGTACGACGTCGAGTTCCAGCCGTATTCCATTACCAGATCCCGCGCCCGACCCCGGTATGGCGCGGATAAATCCGAGCCGGTCGGTGCGCTTCCGGAACTTCCGGAAATCGGCCGGGCCGGAGACCGCGCGGATAAATCCGCGCCTTCCGTGCTGTCGTCTGAGAGCTCAGGAACCGATGCGCCGTGCTCGTCCCCGCCGCTTGCCACGCCCTACCTGCGACTATGCGGCGGCAATCCCAGCACGCGGTTCAACCACCGTATCAGCGGCAGCATCGTCGCGTACTGCTTCGCCACGATATCCGGAAGTTTCGCACTCGTTATGTCGCTCTCGCTCAACGGTCTGCTCACCGTGAACGACTTGTAGCGCAGCAGATCGATGGCGGGATGATCAGGCTCGAATCCGCGTGGCGGGCGCTTCAGCACCGCTCCTTCACTCAATGTCCCGAACGCGCGCTTGAACGCGGCGTTCTTCAGTATCCCGCGCAACTCGTCCGGATCTTCGGCGACTGCCTCACGAATTGTCTTCAGTGCTTCGGTGGGCGGCATCCAGATTCCTCCCGCGATCTCGCATTCGTCCGGCGCGATCTGGAAATAGAATCCGGCGCCCCCGTGCACGGCCTGCGTGCCTACGGCGTGTCCCGCATCGCGATGATAGAACCATGCAGCCGCGTTGGTCTTGTACGGCGACTTGTCCTTGGAGAACCGAACGTCGCGGTATATGCGAAAAACCGACTTCTTCGGATTGCCGATGATCTCCGGCGCGATCTCGCCCAGTCTCGCATCGAGCTCCTCGACGAGCAGATGCAGCGGACGCTTCACTTCCCGTTCGTAACGCTCCCGGTTCTCCTCGAACCACTCGCGCCTGTTGTTCCGGGCCAGCGATCGGAGAAATGTGAGAGCTGCTGGACGAAATCCGGTAAATGGCTGGGGTGTGTTACCTGGAGTCGAGGCGCGAACAGCGGTCTTGCGCGACGCCATTCGTCAGGCGGCCGCCGGTCGTACCGCAAGCCGCCGCTCTTCCTCGTCACGCTGTCCCAGGAATTCGCCGATCGGGTTGAGTGCCTCCACATGGTCGCACACGATCTTGAGCGACGCGAGCATCGGCACCGCGAGGAACGCGCCCGCGATTCCCCAGATTTCCCACCAGAACGCGACGCCGATGAATATCGCGACGGGATTGAGCGCGAGGCGATGGCCCATTACTGTCGGTCCGATCACATTCCCCTGGATCATGTTCAGTGCGACGAACGAGCCCGGCACCAGCAGTGCGTGTCCCACCGTCGGGAACACGGTGAGCGACGCCACTGTCAGTATCGCGATGAGTGTCAGTGCGCCGACGTACGGAATGAACTCGAGCGCAGTAACCAGCGCCCCCCAGAGAAAGGGGTTGGGCATGTCCAGCAGGAACATGATTCCCGTGAACACAGCGCCTTCCATGAGATTGAGCACAGCCGATGTGACGAGATAACGCGATATCGAGGACTCGAT
>JALYYT010000403.1 GCA_030946285.1 Gemmatimonadota bacterium | reverse complement strand
TATTTTGTGAGCCTGCATCGGCTGCCGGAATCGCGGCGCTCCGGCTCGCCGTGAAAAATGGAACCGTGCGCTCGGATACTCGCGCCGTCTGCGTCCTTACGGGAAACGGCTTGAAGGATCCCGATCGCGCCACGCCGGAATCCTTTCGGCCGCTCGAGCTGCACGCCGACGCGCACTCCATCGCAGAAGAGCTTGGACTTGTGACCGTGCGATAATGGTGGCTGTACGCTGCTCGATCCGCGGTTCAGGTCACCGAGTGCGAACGTCGCAGTGCGACCGACATCCGAAGTTGGTGCGGTTCCTGGCGAACCATCGGTAGAATCCGTCAGCGAGAGCGCGCGCGAATGGAAAGGCGAACACCCAGGACAACGCCCGTCCGCCGCGAAGCTCGCCGATGATCTCCTCGACTGCGCCCGCGCCCTGCCAGGTTTTGTTGTCCGCGTTACGCACCACCTGCAGCGATTCGGCGAACGCGGCGTCCGATATCCAGGGGAAACGCGCGGCCACTCCCGCTGATTGCGACGCCACTATCTCGAACACTCCGCGCCGGTCCATCTTTGCCAACCGCTGTGCGAGCCGCGTGCATACGCCGCAGTGACCGTCGTAGATCACGGTGTAGCGATCACGAGCAGCCGGATTCACGTTCCCGTAGCCTTCAGCGCCATTGCCGGCTGTTGCTGCGTGAGACAATGCAGCGTACCGAGTCCCCACACCAGATCCACAGCGTGAATCCCGACTACCTGACGGCCGGGAAACACGTTCGCGATGATACCGAGCGCGACACGGTCGTTAGGATCGTTGAACGTGGGAACCAGCACTACGTCGTTCGCAATGTAGAAGTTCGCGTAGCTTGCCGGGAGACGCTGGCCGTCCATCATTACGGCGCGCGGATATGGAAGCAGTACCACGTCGAGCGGCCGCCGCACCGCGGCGTTGCGCAGGCGCTCCAGATTGTCCACCGACGATTCATGGTTTGCGTCGGAAGAATCTACCTCGAAAGCGAGAAGTACCGTATCGAAGCTCACGAAGCGCGCAATGTCGTCAACGTGCCCGTGCGTATCGTCACCGGCCGCGCCGTTGCCAAGCCAGATCGTGTCCTCACAACCCAGATATTCCACAAACGCGAGTTCATAGCCTTCGCGTGTGAGCCCCGGATTTCGCACCTGAACGTCACTGAGAAGCCATTCCTCGGTCACCATGATCCGCCCTTGGCCGTTCACGTCTATTCCGCCACCTTCGAGCACTAGCCGGTTGCCGGTATCGTCCGGCCTCGTCGCGCTCGTCATCGGCAGCCCCGTTACGCTCTGAACGATGTCTGGAACCTTCCGGTCGCGCTCGAAGTTGTCGTACTTGGACCAGGCGTCAAAATCCCACGCCATGATCTCGACCTCACCCGCCGGATTCCACACGAACGAAGGACCCGAATCGCGGAGCCACACGCGATCCGTCGGCGCCGTGAGAAGGTTCACTCGCTGCATCGTCACATCATGAGCGCGCAGCATCTCTGCGGCTGAATCACGCACCGATTCGCTCTGGCAGAGTATCTCCACTCGCTCGTGATCCGCTAGCACTCGCACGATCTCGGTATACGCCCACTTCACCGCTTCCAGTTTCCCGGGCCAGTCCGGTTCGTGGTGCGGCCACGCGATCCACGTGGCCTCATGCCGCTCCCATTCCGCGGGCATGCGCCAGCGCTTCAACCCAGATACCGGTTCAGAATGGGTGAATAGGCGTCAATGCGCCTGTCGCGCAGGAACGGCCAGTTGCGGCGCGTCTCCTCGATAAGAGCCGGATCACACTCCGCGACCAGGACCGCCGGTTCCGTACCGGCCTCCGCGAGCAAGCGGCCGAAGGGGTCCGAGATGAAGGAATGGCCAAAGAACTCGATCCCATCCGTTCCCTGCTCCTCCTCGAACCCCACCCGATTCGGCGATGCGACATACACTCCATTCGCAATCGCGTGAGCGCGCTGCGCGATCCGCCACGCATCCTGCTGCGCGGGACCGAATTGCTCCTTCTCCGCCGGATGCCAGCCGATCGCCGTCGGGTAGAATATCACGTCAGCTCCGAGCAGCGCAGTGATACGTGCCGCTTCCGGATACCACTGATCCCAGCAGATCAGAACACCGACGTTCGCGTACCGCGTCTTCCACACCCGAAAACCGCTCGCCCCCGGATGCTCCGCACCTTCGTAGCTGTGGTGCGAATCGCCGGGTGTGAAGTAATACTTCTCGTAATAGAGCGGATCATCGGGTATGTGCATCTTGTGATACACTCCCAGCAGTGACCCGTCAGCGTCTATGATCGCGGCCGAATTGCGATACACACCAGCTGCCTGCCGCTCGAAAATCGGCACGATCAGCACGACTTCCAGCTCGCGCGCCACTTCCTGCATCCGATCCGTGACCGGACCTGGAATTGGCTCCGCTATGTCGAATCGCTCGCAGTTCTGGCTCTTGCAGAAGTAATGGGAGTTGAACATCTCCTCCAGGCAGATGATCTGCGCGCCATTCGCCGCGGCCTCCCGGATCCTGCTTACTGCGCGCTCCACGGTCTCGGCCGGGCTCGCGGCAACCGCGTCCTGGATGATTCCGATGCTGAACGGCTCTCTCTTCATGCCCGAAAATTAACCGGATAGGGACCTCGATCGCCCCCGAATCCGGCCCTCAACCGTGCCTGCCCGCATGCCGACACTTCTATTGAGCGGATCATACCGGCTGCGGCCGCACCGGTCAGCTCCGCCCGCCCGGAATCGCTGCACAGCTGGAGGTCCTGTTGATTCGTCGTACCGCAACCATCCTTTTCGCCCTCCTTCCAGTTGTGTCTGCGGCATGTTCCCGCAGGCCTGAAGCGTACGTCATCGGCGCCGCGGGCCCGCAGACCGCTGCTTATGGGAAGCAGAACCAGCACGGGATCGAGCTCGCCGTGGATGAGATCAATCACGATGGCGGCATCAACGGCATCCCTCTCCGGATAGTGACGCGTGACGACCACGCGAGCGGTGCCGAAGCCGCCCGAGTCGCCGGAGAGTTCGTCGCCGACCCGAATATCGTCGCCGTGATCGGTCACGCAGGATCCGGCGCGGAAGTTTCGGCCGCACATGTGTACGACGACGGCCACCTGCCATCGGTGGCCACTACGCCTTCATCGCCCGACATCACCGGAATCTCGCCATGGGTATTCCGTATGAGCCCAAGCGACTCCGTTAACGGAGTGACGCTCGCGCGCTTCGCTTCCTCCCTCGCCGATTCACTGCATCGAGCGCCGCGCGTTGCGGTGCTCTACCACAACGATGCGTACGGCAGAGGACTGTCCGAAGCCTTCATGCACAGCTTCCAGGGCCAGATCATAAGCAGCGATCCGGTCGGCTCGACTACCGACCTCGAACCGTACATCACGTCTTTTCGAAGCCATGCTCCCGACATCGTCTTCGTCGCGAGCGACGAGGACCTTGGCATTCGTGTGCTTCGAGAGGCAAGACGTCAGCACCTCGCGACAATGTTCCTCGGCGGAGACGGATGGCAGGGAGTGGTGAGCGAGCCCGCGTCGGAAGGCACCTTCATCGGGACCCCTTTCACCGCGCAGAATCCCGACGCGCCAACACGCAAATTTGCGGCAGCGTTTCACGCCCGCTTCGGCATGGTACCCGACGCGCACGCGGCGCTCGCGTACGATGCCACACGTCTCGTCGCGAATGCGTTGCGCAGTGGCGCGACCACGCGTACCACCATCCGCGATTACCTGGCTGCGCTGGATCGGGCCACGGCATTTGCCAGTCTCTCCGGCCCAACCTGGTTCGATGGAACCGATCCCGTGGGAGACAGCTTTCGTGTAACCCGCGTTCATTCGGGCCTCATGATACCGGTGATCTCACGATGACTATTCGCGAACATCTCCGCCTTGGCACAATCCGTGACACGCTGTTGATCGGATTCGGCGCGCTAGTCGTGTTCCTCGTAATTGCCGGCGTCATAGGCTGGGGAGCGGTCAGAGCCGGCGCCGGCGATGTCGCCGGCGAGCTCCAGAGCGTGCTAGGCACCGCTCGTCAGACATCGGATTATTCAAACGTCATCAGCAGGGAGATCCAGGCCGCGTCCAGCTATCTCGCCACAGGCGACTCCGCTTCGCTGCGTGAGTTCAGACAACTTGGCACGGAAGCTCATCGACTGCAACGCCGCTTCGGCATGACCCAGCATGCGACCTCCGCGGAAGTTGCTGCTATCGCAGCCGTTGATAACCGGCTCGCGGATTTCGAGAACGCATACGCACTCGCGCACAGGCTTCACGACATGGGCCGCACGAAGGAAGCGCAACTCCAGGCAGACAGTGCCAGAATGATCGTATCGGCACTGTTGCAGGATCTGTCCAGATTCGACGCAGCAAAGTCGAACGAAGTGCAGAACACCACAGATCACATCAATTTCCTCGCCCGCTGGAGAGCGACGGCTGTACTCGGGGCTGTGTTCATCGCGGCGCTCCTGGCAGTTCTGATAGCGATTCGCGCCATCCGCGCCATAGACACGCCGCTGAGGGCGCTCTCCAAGCACGCGCGCAGCCTGAGCGAGGGAGACCTGAGTGCTCGCACAGATCTCGCCGGTCTACCCGGAGAATTTGCTACCGTGGCCACGGCGATGAACCACGCCGCTGATTCGCTGTCACGCGTCGCGGATGTCGCCACCAGAACGGCGGATGACGTGACCAACTCGGCAGGAGATCTCGCTAGCGCGTCACAACAGATCGCAGACACCGCCAACCAGGTGTCGGAAGCTGTAACAC
>JALYYT010000372.1 GCA_030946285.1 Gemmatimonadota bacterium | reverse complement strand
GTTCGATGCTTCGTTCATGGAAACCTCTCATGGGTGAGGAATTGCCGCTTTCGCGGGACTAAAGAAGACCGGACGGAATCTATGGAGCCGACGCGGATCGGTGGATCGAAGGGCTACCCTGTGCTTTAAGTCACCGATTTTCTTCGCCCGAATACTGCGTCGGATCCTGCTGGTAGAATTGCTGGAGCTCTGCGAAGAGATCAGGATGCTTCGAGCGCAGCGCACGCGGCCGCTCGAAGAACGCTTCGGTGATTACGGCGAAGAACTCGGCGTTGTTGGTCGCGCCATACTTGTCTATCACGGTCGGCGTGCCGCTGTCGTCGGCCTTGCGCAGCGCCTGGAACTCGGCGTTCATCACACGCGCCCATGCGGCGTACT
Source organism: Gemmatimonadota bacterium (assembly GCA_030946285.1). GTDB lineage: Bacteria > Gemmatimonadota > Gemmatimonadetes > Gemmatimonadales > Gemmatimonadaceae > Fen-1247. Next base: position 9,276 of record JALYYT010000372.1, on the reverse strand, counting down.
CTGCGCGTGACGAGAGCGCCGGAGTGCCATCGGTAATGCCATCCTCGAAATCGAGCTGATGAGCGAACTCGTGCAGAATGACGTTGGATCCGTCCGAAGGAAGCTGCGCACCGCGCTTTGCGTCATCCCAGGCGAGCACGAGCGCGCCGAGGTTCCGTGCTGTTTCGCCCGCGCGTCCCTGCTCTCCTTCTACCCAGATGCCTCCACCGACATTATCGGAGCGCTCGGCTACATAGCCGGCCGGGTAGACGATGATCGAAGTGAGATTCGGGTAATAGTCAGTGTTGCGGTGGAGGAGCAGCAGGCACGCCTGCGCTGCGATCGTGACCCTGATCTCATCAGTGAGTTCGAGGCCGCCCGCGCCCTCGAAGTGCTTCTCGGCGAGGAATACCTGCATGTCTGCCAGCAGCTCGGCCTGGTCCGCCGACGGCAATCGCCGGAAAATGCCGACGTTCTGATCGACGATTGACCGCCATGACTCTGGCACAGGCTGGGTCCGGAGCTTCGCGCGCCGGCGATGATTGAATCCGAAGACCATGGCTGTAAGGATCGCTCAGGGACTCGATAAGGCGCAAGATAGTATTCGAATCAGTCGCTTCCACTCAAAGTCAGCGAGTCGTCATGCCTTTATGGCACCCGATAATATCGCGAGATGAAGTTGTATCCCGTGGCGAAGTCGTCAGCGAGAGTGAATCCGCCGTCAGCAGACAGCCATCCGATGGGCGGAGGGACACACGCCGCGCCAGGTGGGCATGTATACACGAAGTGTATGGTGTCCGCGCGAACGTTGTAGGCACTGGCGGACGATTCCCGGTAAAAGGAGCTGTATGGACGACCGACGGAGTCGGTGCGGGTCACAGTCGTTCTGCTGAAATGCCCTATACCATCCGCGCGGATAGTATCCGCAACGAGATACTGTCTGGTCGTGGAGTAATCGAGCTGAAGCACCGGAAGCGGTGTCCCATCGACAGACGCCAGTGCGTACACGCCAACGAATGCACGAAGAGCTGGATCTGGAGCGGTAGAGGACGAACATGCGGCCGCGCAGAGCGCAGTCACCAGTGTCAGCGACGGCGGAAGCGATGGCCCAGGAATCTTCATGACATTTCCGGGAAGGGATACGCGCGGAGCGTTGCTCCGGTCGTTGAAAGACCCATCACGATGTAAGCAAAGTCACATCCATCCTTGACGCACACCCCGCTGACCATTCGTCCAGCCGACCGCACGCTTGTCAGTGGGACTGCCCATCATCCGGATGACACGCCTCGTCGACCACCACGGCGCTCGCCAGGATGAGCACTGCATCCTCTCCATCCGCGATGTCTATCCCGTATGTGTCGGTAATGCTGAACCATTTCTTGGACACGGTCGCAACCGTCGCATCCCCGCGCCTGAACAGATACTCGTGATCCAGAAAGTTGCCCTCGGCCTCGAGATCGTCCGGACCGGGAACGTCAACTGTGAAGCGATGATGGATCAGCGCCATGAGGTGCTTCTGCACCGTCGCGACAAGTTGACCATCTCGCGTGATCTCGTACGTCGGCCGCAGGGACAGCACGCGCTGCCGGATGAACGCGAGTTCGTGTCCGTGGAGATCCTGGAACGATAGCTTGTTGCCGATGCTGAACGCCTTGCCGTCAACGAAGTAGACATCGTTGCCGCCTTCGTCGCGGATGTAGTAGTCGTCGCCGAACGAGAGCAGTTTCTGCTTAAGGATGTATCGCATGTCGGTGCCAGTGGGAGCTAGCGGGAGGGATCAGCGAAGCCGCAGACGGTAAGAATGTCGCCCGCCGGTCCGGAAGTTGCCAATTATATTCCATCAAATGGTACAGCGTATTGTCCGGATTCTGCTCAGTGCGGTGCTATTCCCTCTGTTAACAGGGATTGGCGTCTCGCCATGCACCGCCATGGCGGGGTCAGGTCCCATGATCCCGACATCAGCCGGGGCAGCAACTGCTGCCATGCAGGGCCATTCGAGCCACACCGCGAACGACCAGGCGGGACGCCCGATGAGCCACCAGAACGGTAGCCCATGCGACAATTCAACCGGCACGAATTGCTGCCCCGCCGCGACAGGATGTGTTGCCATCGCGCTTCCGGCGACGGTGAGCGCCCCCCACGCGACAACGGACCGGGTGTCGTCAGCAACCCCGACGTACGAAAGGCTGCCGATCGCCTGGGCAATCGCGCCCGAACCACCCCCTCCGAAGGCATAGCCTCCGCCGCGATACCGCGGCGTTGCGCGTCACGCGCTGTTCGCGGAGACGTCAGCTGCCACTTTCGGTGCCGGTTTCGGCGCCGATGATCCATACCCCTGCTCGTACTACCGGCCGATTCTCCAGGGACGTGCATGTCTGCGTCCTCGCCGATCAACAGAAACTATCGTCGCATTACCTCTTCGAACAATATGATCGTCACGGGCGATAGCGCCCTGATGATTGCATCCGGATCTTCAAGATGTTGCTCAGATCAATCCCTCGGTGCGCGCGCACGCGGTCGCCCGAGTTCAACAGCTCGCGCTACGTGACGCACTGGCTCGCAGCTTCGATAGTGGCGTTTGCCGCCGCTTCGCCAGCTTCGGCGCAATCCACACATGCACCACCAGGCGCGCGAGACACTTCGCCAAAAGCTCCGATGTCAGGCATGTCAGGCTTGCCGGACATGGCGAGGAAGAAGGGAATGTCAACGGCGGGCGACACGACTGGTTCCGCGATGCCCGCGATGCCTATGGGATCCGAACCGCTTGGAATCCCGATGCAACGCATGGGTTCAGGGACGTCGTGGGTGCCTGACGCGACGACGATGCATGCGTCGCAGACAATGTTGAGCGGCTGGGACGTGATGCTTCACGGAGTTGTCTTTCTTCAGTTCGACGACCAGGGCACCAGGCGTGGCGACAAGCAGCTCGGCAGCGTCAACTGGGGAATGATCATGGCGGGACACGATCTAGCGGGCGGACGGCTCAACCTGCGTGGAATGATGAGCGCAGAAGCATTGACGGTCGGCTCGCGAGGCTATCCGTTGCTACTGCAATCCGGCGAATCATACAATGGCCAGCCACTCTATGACAGGCAGCATCCTCACGATCTCTTCATGGAGATCGCAGCGATCTACGACCATGCCATCGGCGACAATCTCGCAGTGTCGCTGTACGCGGCTCCGGTTGGCGAGCCCGCAATCGGGCCGGTCGCGTTCCCGCATCGCCCGAGTGCCGCGAATGATCCACTCGCGCCGATCGGTCACCACTGGCAGGATGCAACGCATATCTCCTTCGGCGTGATCACTGGCGGGATCTACACGCGTACAGTCCGGCTGGAGGGTTCGATATTCAATGGTCGCGAGCCGGATCAGATTCGTACCAATTTCGACTACAAGGGGCGCAGTCTCGATTCGTACGCCGGACGTCTCACCGTAAACCCGACCGAGAACTGGAGCCTGTCGGGCTCATATGCGTATCTGAAGAGTCCGGAACAGCTACACCCGGAGGTGTCGGTGCACCGTATCAGTACGTCCGTCCTTTACGGCCGGCCTTTCGGCGTATCCGGTAACTGGGCGAGTGCGCTCATCTACGGTGCTAACAAGCACTCGGGTGAGCCGAGCCTGTCCAACAGTCTCCTCGCGGAAAGCAATCTTGCACTCGATCAGCTCAACACCGTCTTCACACGCGCGGAGTTCGTGCAAAAGGGCCCGGAAGATCTCCCCGGCTCCAGCACGCTCACTCCCCCGCCGTCGTTGGCGCAGGGCACGGGATCGAGCGGCTTTGCACTTACGAATCCGTCGTCGTCCATTCGGTACGATGTCGGTGAATTAACGCTCGGTTACGTGCGCGAACTTGTTCCGGTTTCGGGCGGAAGTCTCGGACTCGGCGTCGCCGGGACGGTGAACATGGTTCCCGCTGCTCTCAAGGACGTGTACGGCACGCGTACTCCACTTGGCGCGACGATCTTTCTGCGCTTGCGACCCGGGGTGATGCACATGGGCCAGCACATGGGCCAGCACATGGACCAGCACATGGACCAGCACATGGGCGCAAGCATGAGTACCAGGAATGAATCCGGAATGGTACCGACCGCCGCCAGTTTGTCGCATCCCATGAACGGAATGCCACCTGCGGATGGAGCGGCTCCGTGAGAGTCGTTCGCGCGATCCCGCTGCTCGCCTTCCTGCTGTTGGCCGCTGCACCACGCGCGGCCTATGCGCACGCTCATCTGGCCAGAAGCGCGCCGATGGCTGGAGCGAGAATCAACGTGGCGCCGCATGCAATTCAGCTGTGGTTCAGCGAAGCACCCGAGGTTTCGTTGACAACAATCTCGCTCACGAATGCGAGCGGCGCGGCACTGTCGCTTGCATCGGTGAGTGGGATACCCGACACGGCGGTCGCCGTCGTGGCCATGATCCACGGTGAGCTCGCGCCCGGGGATTACACCGTGACGTGGCGCACGGTGGCCGCTGACGATGGTCATCCATCGAGCGGGACTTTCTCCTTCACCGTCATCGGCGGCGCCGTCACAAGGGCCGCGGGGAGTAGTTCGTCAAATGGATTGGCCAGAGCGGCTCCGTTAGCGGCGCAGAGTGCGTCGCCTCCGGCGGCGGGACTCGATGTCGAGTCTCCCACATACGTGGCTGTACGATGGCTGAGTTTCATGGGTCTGGTGCTGCTTCTCGGAGTCGTCGCATTCCGGATACTTGTCATGCCTCGCGTTGGCTTATCGGCCAATTCGGCTTTCGCTCAGCGCGAAGCGCACGACACGCTTTCCGCGGCGATAATTCCCCAACTCGCTAACCTCGGTCTCTTTGCGGGATTCATCACTATCGTAGCAGCCATCGGCCGACTCCTGGCCGAGCAGGCGGTGATGGCGGCGTCGATGTCCATGGGCCTGGCAGCGATTGTGTATCAGACAGCATGGGGAGGTGCGTGGCTGCTCCAGGTCGGCGTTGCGATCGCCGCCTGTGTGGGCTTCGCTCTAGCACGCGTCCGGTTCAACATCGGCTGGATGATCGCGGGAATTGCTGCGCTGGTGCTCGCTACGACTCCCGCACTATCCGGACACGCAGCGGGAATGCCTGCATTCAGGATACTCGCGATAGCCACTGATGCGGTGCACGTCATGGCTGCCGGAGCATGGCTCGGAAGTCTCAGCGCGCTCGTGCTGGTCGCGCTTCCTGTCTCGATGCGCGCCGCAACACGCGACTCGGCTACCGGACTCATGGCCGATATGGTCCACGCGTTCAGTCCGATCGCGCTTGTGTCAGCGTCGATCGTCGTGTTGACCGGCATCACCTCCGCTTGGCTGCGGCTCGGATCCATCAGCGCTCTCTGGCGCTCATCGTACGGCGTGGTACTACTTGTGAAGCTCGCACTGGTCGGAGGTGTGTTCGGTGCAGGCGCATTCAACTGGCTGCGTATGCGCGTTGCACTTGGTCATGCCGCTTCTGTTGACAGTGGATCTGCGGGTGCAGTCACCGGTGTCCGGGCGCGCTTTCAGCAATCGGGTACGTTCGAGCTGATCTTCGGCGTACTGGTGATCGCCGCAACCGCTGTCCTGGTCGCCATGCCAACTCCGGTTCACTGATGATGGCCGGGCCATCACCACGAACGCCCTGCGGCCTGAATGCATGCTTCGCACGACAATGCCGGAAGGCAATTTCGTGAAGCCCCGAGCGCGCATAATTCCGCGCAACTCGCGAAATTATGGACTGGAACGAGAATTCAATTCCCCAATCAACCAGACGGAACAGCCATGCCGAAAATCCGGGTACTCAATTTCGCGCTCTCCCTGGACGGCTATGCTGCCGGACCGGACCAGGACCTCGAGAACCCGCTCGGCGTCAATGGCCCGGAGCTCATGGAGTGGTTTTTTCCCACACGCGTCTGCCGCCAGAAGCTCGGATTCGGTGGTGACGAGACCGGAGTGGACAACGGCATCGCCGAGCAGGGATTCGGCGAATTGGGTGCCTGGATCCTGGGCCGCAACATGTTCGGGCCTGTCCGCGGGCCGTGGCCTGACGAGAGCTGGAAGGGATGGTGGGGCGAGGAGCCACCGTATCACGTACCGGTATTCGTGCTGACCAATTACGACCGGCCACCACTCGAGATGGCTGGCGGGACGGTTTTTCATTTCGTCACGGAAGGGATTCACGCTGCCCTCGATCTGGCGCGCAAGGCGGCGGGTGAAAAAGATGTCCGCATCGGTGGCGGTGTTTCAACGGTCAGGCAATATCTGCGCGCCGGACTCATCGACGATATGCACCTGGCTGTCCGACCGGTGCTTCTCGGTGCCGGTGAAAGCCTCTGGCACGGACTCGACATGCGCGCGCTTGGCTACGCATGCACAAGACAGATAGTGGGTGAGCGCGCGAACCATGTATTCATTGAACGGCGTTCGGAGAACGGCGCGGAATAGTACGCACGTACACGAGCAACCGGCTACGCCGGAAATCGCTCCCGCTTAGAATTCACGATGCTTCAGTGGATCGCGAGCCTGGTCGGCGCGTTCGGTTATTCGGGAGTCGGTCTGCTGATGGCGATGCAGAACATCGTGCTTCCCATGCCGTCGGAGCTCATCATGCCGCTCGCTGGCTTCGAGACTGGTGCGGGCCACATGACGCTCCTCGGTGTCATCATCGCCGGCACGATCGGCTCGGTGCTCGGTGCCCTGCCCGTGTATGCATTCGCCAGAAGCGTGGGAGAGAAGCGGATATCGAGCTGGCTCGACGCGCACGGGCACTGGATCCTTGTGACGGGGACCGAGCTGCGACGCGCCGATGCACGCTTCAAGCGGCATGGGGTGCTGGCGGTTGCGGTAAGCCAGCTACTGCCAGGTGCGCGCGGGCTCATATCGCTGCCAGCCGGGATCGCGAAGATGAACGTTGCGCTGTTCATTCTCGCGAATATCGCCGGTACAATCATCTGGTGCACTGTCCTTGCGATAGCGGGCCACATGCTGGGCGTTCACTTCACGCAGGTCGACAACCTGCTCGGACCGATTGGCTGGATAATCATCGGTGCGATCGTCCTTCTACTCATCGCGGTTCCGGTCCTCATGCGAAGACGGCGTCACCTTCGAAGGTGAGGCAGCCGGTCCATTTAGACAGTCCTAGGTGCCGGCGTTCCACGGGTTGAACGTCGCTACACCCGTGCTGGTCACATCGACAGCATTGCGCGTGACGAAAGTGAGGTTGTGATGCAGCGCGGTAGCGGCCATCTGTGCATCCACTGTGGGAAATGTGACACGATGCTTCCTCGCGGCCGCCTCGATCTGTCCCCATCGCTCGGCGAATTCATCGTCGAGCGTGAGAATGCGTCCGGCGAAGCGCGCGCGCACGTCGCGATCGAGCCAGCTCTGCAGTGCGGCGCGCCTCGGATCATCGGCGTCCATCATGTCAATTCCCTTGCGTACCTCGCCGATTGTGAGAACGCTCAGGTATAGCAGCGATTCAGGAGTCGTGTCAACCCACGCCGCCACCCGCCGATTTGGTCGCGCCTTCATCAGCTCTGACACGATGTTGGTATCGAGGAGAAAACCGCTCACGCGATCACCACCTGATATCGCGCGTAGTGTCGCGCTTTCGCACGAGGTCGAGATCGGAGGCGCCAGTCGGCGCGGCCTGGAAGAACTTCACAAGCGAGTCCGGCTGGCTGGCGCGGTTCTGGAGTCGGTCGAATTCTTCTGCCGCGACAATCACGACCGTTTCGCCTCCGTGCCGCGTCACTCGCTGCGCGCCCTCAGCTCGCACGAGGCGAAAGAGCTCGCTGAAACGGGCCTTGGCTTCATGAAGCTGCCACACCGCAGGGCGTGGTTCGGGAAGTCTCATGATAAAAGACTAAACCAACTAGTCAAACTAGTCAATACTCTGAGCGAGCGGTGTTCGTGTCTCGTTCATTTCAATTGCGCCCCTGCAGCTCGACTGTATCTTCCCGCCGATGACCGTCTCAGCGGCAGCGGCTCCCGGAGCTCGGCACCCTTGGGTTTGGGCGGTGCTGTACTTCCCGTATGGACTGACATTCGGATTCCCCGCGATCGCCATCGGCTTCATCGCCCGGCGCTCGGGAATGCCGCTTTCCGCGATTGCCGGCGTGGTCGGCATGTCGTTCCTGGCGGCGGGGTGGAAATTCATCTGGGCGCCGGTCGGTGACTACACACTGTCGCGAAAGCGCTGGTATGTACTGGCGGTAATGATGATATCCGCGGGACTCATCGCGCTCACCACAATCCCGCTCACGCCGCGCACGTTGCCGCTCGTGTCGGTGCTCGTGCTCGCGACCAGTGTTGCCGGAACCTTCCTCGCGTTCGCGACGGAAGGACTGATGGTGCACAATACGCCCGACGACGCGCGCGGCCGAGCGGCTGGATGGTTCCAGTCCGGGAACCAGTTCGGTCAGACGGCGGGTGGTGGTGTGGGACTCTGGCTCATGACCCACGTTGGGTCGCCGTGGATGGCTGGTGCGATACTAGCCGCGATGATATGTGCGTGCGCGCTCGTGCTGCCACTGTTGCGCGAGCCTGAACGGCAGATGGTGAATGCTTCGGTTTCGAGCCGCGCGAGCGATGCGCTGCGCAACCTGGCGGAGCTGATCAGGTCGCGTGCCGGTCGCATCGGGCTGCTGCTCGCTGTACTTCCGATCGGAACTGGTGCAGCGGAGTTTCTGTTCGGCTCACTTGGTGGCGAGTGGCACGCGCCGGCAGATACAGTGTCGGCGGTGCTCGGACTCGGTGGCGGCATTGCGATTGTGGCGGGATGCTTTGCTGGTGGCCGGCTTGCGGATCGTCTTCACAAGCCAACAGCGTACGCGATATCGTGCGCACTTGGACTTGCGGCGTGCGTCGTGATGGCATTGTCGCCGAGGACCGCGGGGGGATACACGACATCGACGCTGTTCTATACGTTCACGCTCGGGATGGTGGCTGCGTCGTACACCGGTCTGGTGCTGGCGATAGTCGGTCACACGGCAGCGGCGACCAAGATCAATCTGTTCTTCGCGTTGAACACGCTGTTCAGCCTTGGCATGCTGCGCGTGGATGCGTGGGCGCACGACGGCTGGGGGACGAACGGGATGCTCTACACCGAGGCGCTCGTTGGAGTGGTGGCGCTGGTTGTGTTTGGTGTGGTGGTTGGGAAGGTGCAGGGAGCGGCGCTGGTGGAGCAAGAAGCGGTTCTGTAGCGAAGGTTTCTGCTGCCGGAAGGCATCTGCACAAACGTGGATCACCGTTCCACGACGTTACCCGTCATCCACCGTAGCTCCTGCTTTATCGCACCCATTATCCCCACCAGCAC
>JALYYT010000359.1 GCA_030946285.1 Gemmatimonadota bacterium | reverse complement strand
GTGCTGTACAGCGAGCGGTTAGTACATCCCGCCCATTCCGCCGCCGCCTGGCGCTCCGCCGCCCATCGGCTTGTCTTCCTTCTTCTCGACGATCAACGCTTCGGTCGTCAGGAGCAGACCGGCGATGCTGGCTGCGTTCTGGAGAGCCGTGCGTGTGACCTTCGTGGGGTCGATGACACCGGCCTGCACGAGATCCTCGTACGTGTCGGTGAGTGCGTTGTAGCCGAAGGTGTTGTCCTTCGCGCTACGCACCTTCTCGACGACCATCGAACCTTCGCCGCCCGCATTCTGAACGATCATGCGGATTGGCTCCTCGATGGCGCGACGGATGATGTCAACGCCCACCTGCTCGTCGTGATCCGCGAACTTCAGATCCTTGAGCGCGCGCTGTGCACGGATGAGTGCGACGCCGCCGCCGGGGACGATTCCTTCCTCGACTGCTGCGCGCGTTGCGTGCAGCGCATCCTCGACGCGAGCCTTCTTCTCCTTCATCTCGCTCTCGGTTGCTGCGCCGACGTTGATCACCGCGACACCGCCGGCGATCTTCGCGAGGCGCTCCTGCAGCTTCTCACGATCGTAATCCGACGTGGTCTTCTCGACCGCGGCGCGGATTTCCTTCACGCGACCCTGGATGGCGTCATCCGTACCGGCGCCGTCGATGATGGTCGTGTTGTCCTTGTCCACCACGATCCGCTTCGCGCGGCCGAGGTCTGTGACGACTGCATTCTCGAGCTTGAAGCCGACTTCCTCGGAGATCACCTGTCCGCCGGTGAGCACCGCAACGTCCTGCAGCATCGCCTTGCGACGATCGCCGAAGCCCGGAGCCTTCACCGCGCAGACGCGCAGCGTGCCGCGCAGCTTGTTGACTACGAGCGTGGCGAGTGCCTCACCCTCGATGTCCTCGGCGATGATGAGCAGCGGCTTGCCGATCTGCGCAACCTTCTCGAGGATCGGGAGAAGATCCTTCATCGAGGAGATCTTCTTGTCGTGGATCAGGATGACGCCGTCTTCGAGAACGGCTTCCATCTTGTCCGGATCGGTGACGAAGTACGGCGAGACGTAGCCGCGATCGAACTGCATTCCCTCGACAGTGTCGAGGTTGGTCTCGAGACCCTTGGCCTCTTCAACTGTGATCACGCCGTCCTTGCCGACCTTCTCCATCGCTTCCGCGATGAGATCGCCGATTTCCTTGTCATTGTTCGCGGAGATCGTACCGACCTGCGCGATTTCCTTCTTGCCGGTGGTCGGGACCGAGATCGCCTTGAGCTCGTCGACGACGGCCTGAACAGCCTTGTCGATTCCGCGCTTGAGCGCCATCGGGTTCGCGCCAGCCGTCACGTTCTTCAGGCCTTCACGGAAGATCGCCTGCGCGAGAACCGTGGCCGTCGTGGTGCCGTCGCCGGCGAGATCGGACGTCTTGGTCGCGACTTCCTTGACCATCTGCGCGCCCATGTTCTCGATCGGATCCGAAAGCTCGACTTCCTTCGCAACCGTCACACCGTCCTTGGTGATGGTCGGTGAGCCGAACTTCTTGTCGATGACGACGTTACGTCCCTTGGGGCCGAGGGTGACCTTCACCGCTTCGGCGAGCTGATCAACGCCGCGCTTGAGAGCCGCGCGCGCTTCAGTGTTGAAATAGAGTTCTTTAGCTGCCATTGTGGTCTGGTCTCCGTTAACCGATCACCGCGAGGACGTCGGTCTCGCGGAGAATGAGAAGTGCTTCGTTGCTCAGCGTCACTTCGGTACCGCTGTACTTGCCGTAGAGAACCTTGTCGCCGACCTTGAGAGTCATCGGGACGAGCTTTCCGTCCTCGTAGCGACCGGGTCCAACGGCGACGATCTCACCCTGCTGCGGCTTTTCCTTCGCCGTGTCGGGAATGAAGAGTCCACCGCGCATCTGCTCGGTTTCCTCCAGTGCCTTGATTACCACGCGGTCCGCGAGCGGCTTGACGGTGGTGGCGGTCTTGTCTGCCATAGAGCGCCTCTATGTATTTTGAGTAGGTGGGGAACTTGTTAGCACTCATCGATGGAGAGTGCTAACACTTAAAGATAACCCTATCCTCCCACCATTCAAGGGCGTCAACACGGTCGATCAGTTGTTCGACAGTATTGAATGCGCAAGACAGAGACCCTTCAGCGTCAATGCCGGGTCGACTGAGTCGAAACCTTCGCAGAAGGGACGAAAATTCTCGGCGAGTCCACCTGTGGCAACCACGTACGGCACCTCCGGGCGCGGCCACTCGGCCTTTATCCGCCGTAT
>JALYYT010000343.1 GCA_030946285.1 Gemmatimonadota bacterium | reverse complement strand
GTCGAAGCAAGATCGTTCACCGCCGACAGTGCCTGAAAGACGGCGACTACGAGTGCGCTGGAACTGCTGACTCCCGCCGCTGGCGGCAGATCGCTGGAAAAAATGACGTCGGCTCCGCGCAGATGGGCGCTGAAGTTGGACGCGATGCGCCGAGCGACGGTAATCGCATAGTTGGACCAATGGCCTGGTCGGGGCGCGACGTCGGCAGCGAAGACAAACTCCGCGGACTCGCCCGAGTTGGCGTCGTGCACCAGGATCCGGGGTTCATCTGCTGGTGACTCGTTCGCGCATGCCACGACGCATATGCCGCGCTCCACCGCGCACAGGAGACTCCGGCCGCCGCCATAGTCGGTGTGCTTGCCAAGAACTTCAATCCGGCCCGGCACCCAGAACCTGGCCGGCACGGCGCGAGCGGATGATTCTGCAGGGGAAAGCTGGTCGAGAATCGCGGCGATATGCTCGAACCGCGCAGCCTTGCTGGCCGCTTCGCCGCCGCTCATTCCCGCAGCGGCGAGGCGACCAGCTACGTCGTTCAGATCGAGACCTCGGTGTTGGCGAGTCGCGCCGTGACGACAGGAATGTCGGCGCGACGCGCCAGGTCGAGCACCGAAGCTTCCGAATCGATCACCTCGAAGCGCATTCCCAGAATGTCTATCGCGTACTGAACCGCGAGTGGCAGCTCCAGCTCGCCACGCGGGGACGGTTGCACATCGCGACAAGCGCGGAAGAATTCCGACGTCAACCGCCAGCAATTCATGCTTACGCGTGCATCGGCGTCGTTCGCCGCGAGTGAGGCAGCATCAGGCTTCTCCGTGATCTTTCGGAGAAGCCCGTCATTTCCGATATCGAGGACCGCATACGATGCGATCCGCGCTGCGTCAATGCTACCATCGTGGAGCAGTCCGGATCGCGAGAAGCCAATCGTCGCCGGGCCATCAGCGTTACGAAGCTCCTTCAGCGTATCGACGGGATAGTAGTTGTCGGAGTTCATAACGACGAAGGGTTCGCCCATTGTGAACTCTTCCGCCGCGAGAACCGCATCCGCCGTTCCGATGGCTGCAGACTGCACGGCGAAGGTTATCCGCAAGCGCTGAGGTACCACGCGGTTCGTATAGTAGTCGCGAATTTCCGCATGATCCGGAGCGACCACGAGACATACTTCGGTGAATCCTGAGTCAGCGAGCGCGGTGAGCGAATAATCGAGGAAGCGTCGGCCCACGGGCATCATTCCCTTCGCACCGGCTGCTGCCGCCGCCGCCTGATCAGGCGCAAGCGACACGCCGGGATCCTCGGCCTGCATCCGCTTGCCGACGCCGCGAGCGAGAATGACGGCCTTCGTGCAGGGCAGCACGGCAGCTTCTGCCGAAGTTTCGCTGCCACGCTGCGGCGGTTCATCCGCGTTCCAGATTCGCCGCACTACCGACCACAGCACACCACCGCTTATGACGAATGCCACGATCCAGATTATCGCCTGCGTGGTGCGCCCATAGATGAGACTGCCCGTACCGAACAGTCCGGCGTAAACGAACATCACTCCCGACGTCCATCCGAGCAGCATCTGTGGCAGACTGTCGGGCGACGCGGTCACCTTCGACTCGGCGCGGATCGTCTTCCACCCCGGTCCAGACGGGCGGGTGAGTTCGTAGAAGCGCAAAAGTGTGGCGTGCTCGGCGGGTTGCGTCATCAGCGTGACCGTTATCCACACGACCGTCGTGATTCCGACGGTCGTGAGCAGCGGAATCGGATCGGCGATCATCACGCCCATCTTCTTAGCTACGAAGAACGCGATGGATATAGCGAACGACGACGCCATCGCCGAAATCTCGCTCCAAGCGTTGATGCGCCACCAGAACCAGCGCAGAAGGTAGATCAGCCCTGTGCCGGCGCCGACTGACAGTAGCAGCTGGAACGCCTCGCTCGCCGTGGAGAGGAACAGTGTGAAGGTTCCCGCGGCGATCATCAGGACAGCTGTGAGGGCGCGGGAGATCCACAGGTAGTGGCGCTCCGTCTTGCCAGGCGCGAGAAAGCGCTGGTAGAAGTCGATCACAAGGTAGGAGGAGCCCCAGTTGAGGTGCGTCTCCATGGTTGACCGATACGCGGCGAACAGCGATGCGATGATCAGGCCCTTCATTCCGACCGGCAGCAGTGTGAGCATCGCGGGATATGCGAGATCGTTTCCGATCAGCGCCGGGTCCACGTTCGGAAGCGCTCTGTGGAGGTCTCCGAGCGTCGGGAACACTAGCATGGAGCAGAGCGCGACGAGTATCCACGGCCACGGACGCAGCGCGTAATGCGCAACGTTGAACCAGAGTGTCGCGCCGAGCGCGTGCCGCTCGTTCTTGGACGCGAGAATGCGCTGCGCGATGTAGCTACCGCCGCCCGGTTCGGCGCCGGGATACCACACTGACCACCACTGAATCGTGAGCGGAATAACGAGCACCGTCACCGTGAGCGACGTGTCGTGAAAGTCAGGCAGAAGCGACAGCGTCTTCGGGTCGATCTTGGCGAGAAGTCCCGACAATCCACCGACCTGCGGCTGGTGCAGCGACACATACGCAGCCGCGATTACGCCGACCATGGCGAGCACGAACTGCACGAGGTCGGTCGCCAGCACGCCCCACAATCCCGATACCGAGGCGAACAATACGCACGCCGTTCCAGCAATGAGGATCGTCTCGAGACGTCCCCAGCCGAGCATCACGTTGGCGATCTTGACCGCAGCTAGTGTTACCGTGGACATGATCATGATGTTGAAGAACAGGCCCAGATAGACCGCGCGGAAACCACGAACGAGCGCCGCGGGTTTGCCGGAGTATCGCAGCTCGTAAAACTCCAGATCCGTGAGCACCCGCGATCTGCGCCAGAGCTGCGCATAGAAGAAGACCGTCGCCATGCCGGTGAGCAGGAAGGCCCACCAGACCCAGTTGTACGAAACGCCGTGGGATCGCACGAAATCCGTAACGAGGTTCGGCGTATCGGTGCTGAACGTCGTGGCGACCATGGACGTGCCGACCAGCCACCATGGAGCCGATTGACCGGAGGTGAAGAACTCGGCCACGCTCGACTGCGATCGCCGGATATAGAACAGCGCTGGCAGATAACAGAGGAGAAGGCTCACTGCGACGATTACCCAATCCAGCGACGTCAGCTGCATTCAGTTATTCCCGGTTGGCGATTTGAACTGGTACAAACTGCAGTACGAACTAGTGGCCCGCCATGTCCAGCGTCAGCACCTCGAACGGCGCCAATTGAATTCTGCGTTCCCGGCCAGCAGTGAAGCTAATCGCCTTCATTCCGCGGTACTCGGCCCACGGGCTCCGTGCCAAATACCGGGTCGGCGCCGAAGGGGGAAGCTCGAAGATCCGGCCGACGTCTATTGCAATCTCCTGGGGGCGATTGCTCGGATTACGAAGAGTGAGGATCGCCTTCTTCGGCGACCATGAAGCCCAGCCGTAGGGTTCGAGCCGCTGGGGGTCACCGCCCACCCAGTGTGTGTCAACGAGTGTGTCCGCGTTGGCTCGGGACCACTTGGCGCACTCGGCGATCGAATCCCAGTTGGCCGCCGACAGGAGCGATGGAGTGACGTACATCTCCTGAAGTTGCGTCCCGGTACCGAAATAATCACGTACCTCGGACGCGAAGTCGTTCCCGGGGTCTGTCATCAGGTTATGTGCCTGTTTCGCGTAGATGATGCCGTGGAGCATCAGCGAATTCATTGGAAACAGCGCGCCGGCTCGTACGACGTGCTCATAAGTGTCCGAATCGCGATACGTCATCCAGCGCTGCCTGCTCGATCCGATGCCGGCGAAGTCGTGATCGTCGCCGCCACGCCAGATCGAATCCGCGTATCGGAGCCAGAACGGCGAAGGATAGGTTCCGGTGGTGAGATTGACGTACAGGTCCGGCTTTTCCGCGCGCAGCTCGCCGATCAGGTGGATCGCGGCATCGAAATCGGAGTCGAAGGGGCTTCCGGGAAAGGTGCTCGACGAATCACCTGTACCATCGAACTTGAACTGATTGACGCCGTACTTCCGGATCATGTCAATGCATGTATCGCGGAACCGCTTGTAGTAGACCGGTCCCGACAGAGCGAAGCCGTCCTTGTTCGTCTCGAAGCCCTGTACCTTGCCGTACGCGACACGCTCTTCGTGCGGTTGGCCGTAGCCGCCCCAAGGTGACATCCACACGCCCGGCGCGGCGCCGTAACGGTGGGTCGCTTCCTCCACTTTCCTGAAACCATCCGGAAAGCCGGAGTTGAAGCGCCAGAGCGTCTTCGAGTCGTCCCACCCATCGTCGAACAGAAACGAATCGAGCGTTACGCCGCGCTTGTCGTGGAGCTCGCTGCCGAACGCCGCGATCACCGAAAGCGCCTCGGCTTCGGTGTATTTGTTGAAGTAACCGATGTCGTACCACGAGTTGTAATGCAGGAACGTCCGGTACGGGTGCGCCCGCTCCCGTTCGACATATCTCAGGAAATCGCGACGCATCTGGCCAGGGTGCACGACGCCCATCACCGAGCTGACGTCCAGTGACGTACCGGGCCGAAGTGGAAGAGTTCGCGACATCCGGCATCTGACTCGGTCGCCGTCCACCGCATTGTTGGCCAGCGGATGCTCGAACGCGAAATACGAATTGCCAATCACGATCGGCGTGCCGCGGACGGTGCCTGTCACCATCGCGTTGGACGCGTGGAAGTCGAGCAGCGCAATCTCGCGCAGCGGCACATCGGCGTTGAGCGCGCGCAGCGTTATTTCCTGCCGGAGATAGCTGGAGCCGTCTCGCAGGATCCCGCGCCACGTCGCTTCCATACGGCCGTGTGGGTCGCGCAATACCAGCGTGATCTGGCGACCACCGAGCCGCTCGACGGCTCGCGACGAGCCCGGAACGGCAACAAGATTCTCCACGACAGGCGGCGACGATAGGCGCATCTCGTCAGACCGCATGACGGACTTGTCGGCGAGCGTAAGAGTGAACGCATTGCCGACTACGGGAAGCGAGGCATTGTTCAGCAAGTCACTGAACCTCACTGGCCGGAAAATTCCATCTGTCGTCGTCCAGCTCCCCCGGATGAACTCGTTGCCGAGCGTAAGCTCGTCGGCGACGATCGCGGCTCGCGAGGCGGCGCGGGTCGTGCCGCCCATCACGGAGTTGGCCGTCTCGCCGAGCGCATCGCGACCCAATCCGAGCTGAAGCGCGCCAAGCCCGATCGCGATTTTCGTACTGCGATCCAGAAAACCGCGACGTGTGAGTCCGGGCGAGGCCGGAGGGCCAGGTGGGGGCCAATCGCTGTCTGCCGGCACTCGCTATCTCCTGGAAATGTTTCAGGCAGCGATCCTAAGGAGGAACCCGCCGAGGCGACGTTATCGCCCGTACACGACCGGGTCAAGATAGCGATAGTACGATGAAGGCGAGTCGGCGATGCGGAGGAGGCAGGTAGAGCGTATTCTTTCCGGGACGATGGCCTCCGAACGAGTCAAATAGCCATGCTCTCCCGTTCAATGTCGCGTACCGTACTGCGACTCACAGTCTGCGCACTACTGGTCAACCAGACGCGCGCTGCATTACCTCTTCCGCTCCAGGCGCAATCATTCGCACTGGACAAGACGGCTGACACATTTCTCGACATGCGAGGCTGGAGTCGCGGCATCGTGTTCGTGAATGGAGTAAATCTGGGGCGTTACTGGCACATCGGACCGCAACAGACACTGTATCTCCCGGGGGTATGGTTGCGCCGCGGCACGAACCGAATCGTCGTATTCGATACCGATGGCACGGACGGTCCGCCTATACGGTCCGCCCATACGGGGATTGCGCGCACCGATACTCGACCAGCTTCGCGACTCCGCGTGAGCTCGGTGAGCGCGAGCGCATCGTGTTCGCAGCGATGGATCAATGCTCATCGTACCTTTGCGTGAAGCAAGCATGAAATTCGTACGCCAACTCGATTCTTCAATGAACGCATACGCGCCATTTATTCGTCGGCACGCGCTCGCGGCTTTCGTAGTCTCTGCCGCGATACTTTCGTCGCACGTCGCCATCGCGCAACGCCCGGACTCGGCGAGGCGCGGGGCGCAGTCCGAGCCATTCCAGTTTCAGTTCATGGGACCAGCCAACGGAGGAAGGATCGCCGCGGTCACTGGTGTACCTGGGGATCCGAAAACCTGGTATATGGGATCCGCATCCGGAGGCGTCTGGAAATCGAGCGACAGCGGTCAGACTTTCGTGCCTGTATTCGACAGCATGAAGGTGCAGGCGATAGGTGCGCTGGCGACATCCGCGGCTGCACCCGGAACTGTATGGGCGGGCACCGGTGAAGCGTGGGCAGTTCGTGACGCAGACGTAATGGGCGACGGCATCTACAAGTCCACCGATGCTGGTCGCACCTGGACGAACATGGGGCTGCGGGAGACTGGCCGGATCGGGCGGATAATAGTCAATCCCTCCAATCCGGACATCGTCTTCGTTTGCGCGCTCGGGCGCGCGACCGGCCCCCAGGCTGATCGTGGCGTATTTCGTACGACCGATGGAGGTCGCACATGGTCGCGTGTGCTTTTCGTCGATGACGGCACTGGATGTTCAGGTCTCACGATGGACACGCACGATCCCAACGTGCTTTTCGCGGGGATGTGGCAGGTGGTGATGCACACGTGGGCAATGTTCGGCGGCGGGCCGTCGAGCGGAGTCTACGTGACGCGTGACGGCGGTGCCACATGGTCCCGGCTCACTGACTCCGGCCTTCCTCACTCACCGCTCGGCAAGATCGACGTTGCGATCGCGCCGAACAATTCGAGCAGAGTATATGCGCTGATCCAGACCGCCGATCAGGGATCGCTCTGGCGTTCGGATGATGGCGGACGATTGTGGAAGGCCGTGAATTGGGCGCGCACACTCATAGGCCGCGCGGGATACTACGTCAACATCAAGGTCTCCCCTGCCAACGCGGACGACATCCTCGTCGCGAACAGCAGCTTCTGGCATTCGACAGATGGTGGCAAGAGCTTCAGGGACGTGCCGTGGGGCGGTGACACGCACGACATCTGGTTCGATCCCACGAACGCGAACACCTTCGCGCTCACGGACGACGGCGGCGCGCACATCACCTTCAACAATGCGAAGACGTTCACCTCGGTGACGCTTCCCAACGGTCAAATGTACCACGTCGCCGTTGACCAGCGAGTCCCGTACTGGATCTACTCGAATCGGCAGGACAACAGTTACCCGATGCGCGGCGCGAGCGACGCTCCGCTCCGCACGGAAGGCCGGACACGCGGGCGGCGCGTCGCGGACAGTACACATACAGACAGCGTGCACGCTGACACTGTGCGAAACGCGGGAGCGCGCGGTGTCACTAGCACTCCGGTTCCTGCTGCACCCGATAGTGCACCGGCGCGCGTGGCCGCTTCTGCAGGCGACGACACCGCAACCGATCCCGGATTCACCAATACCTTCGCGCGCACGCCCTGGGAGGACGGGCTCGGCGGCTGCGAATCGGGGTTCACGATACCTGACGTGGCAAATCCGAGATACGTTTGGGCCACCTGCTACGGAGACCAGGTCACGCGATGGGATGCGCACACCAAGCTCGCTCGGTCGGTCAGTCCGTGGATACACACACTGGACGCTCCGCCAGACGCGCTCAAGTACCGGTGCCACTGGACGCCCCCCTTGGCGATTGATCCATTTGACTCGAAAACGGTCTACTACGGCTGTCAGGTAATCTTCAGGACGTCGGACGCCGGCCAGAACTGGAGTGTGATAAGTCCGGACCTCTCGACACGCGACACCTCGCGCGTCGTGTCGTCCGGCGGAATCGTCGGTGACAATCTGGGACAGTTCTATGGCGAGGTCGTGTTCGCGATCGCGCCATCCGAGATACGTCGAGGGCTCATCTGGGCCGGTACGAACGACGGACAACTCTGGTACACGCGTGATGCGGGTGGACACTGGACCAATGTCACGGCGAACATCCACGGGCTGCCGGCGTGGGGCACGATCCGCAAGATCGAGCCGTCCCACTTCGACCCCGCGACCGCTTACGTCGCTGTCGATCTGCACATGATGGACGACCGGCGGCCGTATGTGTTCAGGACAAGCGACTACGGTCGCACGTGGACGCAGATCAGCTCCAACCTGCCCGACGATCATCCTCTCTCGTACGTGATGGCTGTCGCTGAGAATCCGAATCGAAACGGAATGTTGTTCGCCGGGACGGGTAACGGTTTCTACTACTCGATGAACGATGGCTCGAGCTGGACACGGTTCAACTCCGGTCTGCCCGCGACGCCCGTGACCTGGATTGTGGTGGCGAAGCAATGGCATGACGTGGTCGTCTCGACGTACGGACGCGGGCTGTATATCCTGCGAGACATCACAGCACTGGAACAGGGCGCCAATCCGGCGGCCGCGTCCGCCGTGCGGCTGTTCGTTCCGCATCTGGCGTTTCGGCAGGCACGGAGCGGCCACGCGGACTTCACGTTTGCGATACCGGCGGGAACCGCCAGCAGCGACAGCGTCACCGTCACCGTTCTCGACTCGTCCGGTCGCGTCGTACGCGAGATGCATATGCGGAGCCGGCCTGGACTCAACCGGGTGCCGTGGGATATCCGGTATGCACCGGCGCCGCAGGTGGCGTTGCGTACTGAAGCACCGGACAATCCACACATATTCTCGGAGCCGCGGTTCGGCGCCAAGGGCACGCGTCCTTTGCTTCATTGGGGCATCGAGCAACCGTTACGCACCGGACCAATTGCCGCACCCGGTCGTTATTCGGTCCGCCTCACCGCGGTTGGCCGGAGCTGGACCGAGCCATTCACGATAATTCGCGACACCGCGACCACGGCAGTAAACGCGGATCTCGTCGCGTCAACCACGGCGCAACTCAGAATCCGTGACGCGATGAAGGACGCCGCGGAAATGATCAATCATATGGAAGTCATGCGAAAGAGAATCTCTGACGAGCGTCGGGCCAATGCCGGAAAGCCGTCCATTCTGACTGCACTGGACGGACTGGATGCGCGGATCCTCTCGGTCGAGCACCTCTTCCTGACGCGGGCGGATCTGGAGAGTGACGACAAGTACTTCGTGGAGCAACCGAGCCTGTACATGCAGCTGGTGTGGCTGGGTGGCGAGGTGGGAAGTGGCGCAGGTGACGTGGCGGGCGGCGCGGAATTCCGGCCGACCACGCAAGCCATGGCCACGCTTGCACGGCTAGAGTCGGAGCTTGCGAGCGCGCGGCGGAGTTATGCGACCCTGATCGGAAACGACGTGCAACCATCCAACAGGGTCATGCAGGGACACGTGTCTCCCGTGGTGCCCTAGGGAGCGTCGCCCGGCCAGCATAGCGTGCGGGAAGGTTGCCGTTGCGCGGCGGGGATATCGACGGATATTGTATCCGAAGTACATTTACCGCAACGCGTCGTCCCTGTTGAACCAGAGCTGCTCCCTTAAGGAACCCGCCCGGAGAAAACCGACCATGGCTGGACGAAAGCGCGCGGTGCAAGACAAGCTGAAACGTCACGATGGTACCGAGGATCTCACACTTCTTCCAATCCGGCGCGAAACCGTAACGCATCAGGCGACCGAAGCACTGCGGGACCGGATCATTCGCGGCGCATACCCAGACGGCACACCGCTCCGGCAGGACGCGATCGCTGCCGAGCTCGGTGTAAGCCGAATTCCGGTACGGGAAGCACTTCGACGGTTGGAGGCCGAAGGATTGGTCGTGTTCAATCCTCACCGCGGCGCTGTTGTGTCGTCACTGTCAATCGCGGAGATTAGAGAGTTGTTCGAGTTGCGCGCGCAAATCGAGACCGGGCTCGTCCGCCGTGCCGTTACAAGAATTACCGGTCAGGATATTGCGAAGGCAAAAGAGATCCTGCGCGCGTACGACGTCGCCTTTCGCGATGGAATCGTCACGGATTGGGGCAAGCTCAACTGGGAGTTTCATTCCACGCTGTATGCGCCCGCTAATCGGCCCTTCACGATGGCCATAATTCACAGGCTTCACCAGAGAAGCGACAGGTACTTCAGAATGCTCATTGTTCTGACGCACGGTGAATCGCGCGCAAGCAGGGAACATAGGGCGATTCTCGACGCTGTAATTGCACGAGACAGCAAGGAAGTGGCTTCCTTGCTCCGGCAGCACGTACTGGGTTCTGGCCGCCAGCTGGTTGAATATCTAAGGGCCGAGCGCAAGGGGTCGACTCTTCGAACCGACGCGGAACTCACGTGAACACCAACGCCGCGCTGCTCCGGCATTTCATCAACAATTGCTGGGAAGATGCGCAATGCGACGGTTGGCTCGACGATGTCAATCCGTCGAATCGCGACGACATTGTTGCGCGGATACCGCGCGCTTCCGCTGCCGACGCACGAAGCGCCGCGTCGTCGGCTTCGATCGCGCTTCCTGCATGGCGTGCGCTGCCCGGTCCTTCCCGCGCAGAGTACCTTCATCGCTGGGCCGGCGTGATCGGCGGTCGAGCCGAAGAGCTCGCCCAGGTCATGGCTCGCGAAGTCGGCAAGCCCATCGGTGAAGCCCGTGGCGAAGTCGGCCGCTGTATCGTGATACTCCGGTACTACGCGGGCGAAGCAGTCCGCGAGATGGGCCAGGTAATCCCGGCTCAATCCCCGGGCGCGCTGCAGTTCAGTCTCCGCGAACCGCTCGGCGTCGTCGCTCTGATAACGCCGTGGAACTTTCCCCTCGCGATACCACTCTGGAAGGCAGCACCAGCGCTCGCTTTCGGTAACACGGTAGTGCTCAAGCCGGCGGAAGCATCGTCGCTCCTGGCGACGATGCTCGCCAGCACCGCGCTCGAAGCGGGTCTCCCGGCCGGCGTGTTCAACGTTGTGCTCGGCGAGGGTTCGGTAGTTGGCTCGGCCCTCGTCCAGGCCGACGACGTGCGTGCGGTGAGCTTTACGGGCTCCGGTGCCGTAGGTTCGCAGGTGGCAAGGCTCGCAGCATCACGCAATATCCGCTATCAGACGGAGATGGGCGGCAAGAACGTTGTAATCGTCATGCCGGATGCCGACATCGCACGGGCAGCTGCGTTGACCGCTGCAGGTGCGATGCGTTACGCGGGGCAGAAGTGCACCGCCACCAGTCGCGTCATCGTCGCGCGTAAAGTGGAGTCCGAATTCCTCGATGCGCTGCGCAGCCAGGTCGAAGCACTGCCGCTCGGCCCCGTCACCGATCTGGCGTCTGCCGTTGGCCCGTTGATAAGCGCGGCCTCGCGAGATTCGATACAAATGGCGCTTCGCGACGCCAGCGCGGAAACAATATTCTCCTGCCCGATTCCAGATTCGAGTGATTTCAGTCACGGAAATTTTCTCGCACCGACGGTGGTGCGCGGCGGTAATCCAGACGGGTTGCTGGCGCAGCGGGAACTGTTTGGGCCGGTGCTAGCCGCATTCACCGCGGATGACCTGGATCACGCGATCGAACTCGCGAACTCTACTTCCTACGGGTTGAGCGCCTCGATCTTCACAAGCGATATCGGCGCTGCCTTGCGGTACCTCGGT
>JALYYT010000336.1 GCA_030946285.1 Gemmatimonadota bacterium | reverse complement strand
GGCCGTATGTCTGCGCGACCGGAATTCGCAGGTCAGCACACCGCTCGAGCAACGGCAGCGGTGCGGGACCGCCGCCCAGCAGTACGCATCGAAGGGTATCGGGATACGGCTGGCCGCCGTGTGCATCGAGCATGCGCTGGAGCATCACCGCTACTACGGAAACGACGGTGACATCGTCGTTGTCAATTGCGGCGTTCACGGCGTCTGCGTCGAAGCCATCGTGTATGACTATCGCGATACCGTATATCGCAGCTCGCAGCACGATCGAGAGACCGCCAACGTGAAAGAGCGGCAGGCAGGCCAGCCAGCGGTCGCGCGGGTCGTTTCCGATGTTGAGCGCCGAGCCCAATGCACTCCACCAGAAGTTGCCGACGGTGAGCATCGCTCCTTTTGGCTGACCGGTAGTGCCGGATGTGTAAACGATTGCGAGCACCGACGACGTGTCGTGGTAACTGCGCAATGCCACGTCAGCTTGCGGGAATGTCTGCAGCGACTCGTCAGGGCTCCCGGGTACGGCGCTCGTGCTCGCCAACCGCATTCCCGGTACGAGATCACATGCCGATTCGCCGAGTGACGCGGTGGGATCATCCACCACGAGCAGGCGCGCATCGCAGTCACGGAGCTGCCACGCGATCTCGCTTGGGGTGAGTCTGACATTGACTGGCACCAGAGTGGCTCCGAGCCGCATCACTGCATGAATCAGCAACGCTGCCCACGCTCCGTTATGTAAAAGCATCGCCACGCGATCACCCTCGCCGACGCCGGCGGATGCCAGCCTGCGCGCGAGCGTGGTGGCATCGTGATCGAGCTGCGCGAAGCTCCACGTCTTGCCGTCGAACTCGAGTGCCGTTCGGTCCGGCGTGTTCGACGCGCGATACGCGAGCCAGCCTGGGAGCCGTTCGGGCGGGGGATGCATTAGCTGGTGTCTAGCGAACCCGAGCGAGTACGAGTCCGATGCTGAACAGGAGACCGAACGAAAGCAGCAGCAACCCCGTGCGGCGAAGCATCGGATTCAATTCGCGGCCGGAGAGACCGCCGACAACGGTGCGCACGAGACTGAACGCGAGTGGGAGTGTCAACAGCGGGAGGAGAAGCCAGCGACGTTGCGGAGCGATTCCCTGAAACGCTAGTATCGCCGGAACAGCGTAGGCGATTGCAGTGAACAGGGCGTACTGTCCCCGTGTCGCGCGGTCACCGATACGCACCGCGAGCGTGTGCTTGCCCGCTGCGCTGTCGGTGGGAAGGTCGCGCAGATTGTTGATCACCAGGATGTTCGTGACGAGCAGACCGGCGGGGACGGACGCCGCGAGCGCGAGCGAGCTCCACACACCTGACTGCAGGTATGCGGTACCCATGACAGCGACGAGTCCGAAGAACACGAACACGAACACATCACCGAGTCCGTGATAACCGAAAGGCCACGGGCCGCCGGTGTACGCCAGACCACAGATGATCGAGAGGACTCCGATCGCGAGTATCGGCCATCCGCCTACGAGCACCAGGTAAATCCCGAGCAGCGAAGCGAGTCCGAAGGCGACGAATATTCCGCGGCGCACGTCGTCGTGACTTATGAGACCGCTCTGAGTTACGCGGAGTGGCCCGAGCCGCCCCTCGTGATCGGCGCCACGATGAAAATCAGAGTAATCGTTGGCGAAGTTGGTGCCGATCTGGATGAGCAGAGCGGAGCAGAGCGTGATGACGAAAACGAGTGGACGGAACGTGGCTTCGTCGCTCAAGGCTGCGCCGAGTCCGACGAAGACAGGGACTGTCGCGGCGGGGAGCGTCGCGGGCCGCGACGCGAGGAGCCACGCACGTGTAGGTGTAACGCGTTGGGCGGGGACGGCGCTCACGGAAAGCGCGGGAATTTCGACCAGTCGGGCGCGCGCTTCTCGAGGAACGCGTTTTTTCCTTCCTTCGCTTCCTCGGTGAGGT
Organism: Gemmatimonadota bacterium; assembly: GCA_030946285.1. GTDB lineage: Bacteria > Gemmatimonadota > Gemmatimonadetes > Gemmatimonadales > Gemmatimonadaceae > Fen-1247. The sequence continues at coordinate 5,479 of JALYYT010000336.1, read as the reverse complement.
AGTAGAGCAGGGTTGCGTCGCCGGCGAGTTGCTGAAGCCCAGCCTGGCCGTCGGTGTCAACGTTGAAGGAAGCCTTGATGAAACGGATCGCCGTCGGGCTCATGCGCATGATCTCGCGCGCCCACTGCATCGCTTCATCCTGCAGGCGATCGAGGGGAACGACTGTGTTGACGAGCCCCATGTCGAGAGCGTCCTGGGCGCTGTACTGGCGGCAGAGATACCAGATCTCCCGAGCCTTCTTGTGTCCGACGACGCGCGCGAGATATGACGTACCGTAGCCGCCATCGAAGCTTCCGACCTTGGGTCCCGTCTGTCCGAACTTTGCGTTATCTGCCGCGATGGTGAGATCACACACAAGATGAAGCACGTGTCCGCCACCGATCGCGTAACCGGCGACGACGGCGATGACCGGCTTGGGCAGATACTTGATCTGCTTCTGGACGTCGAGGATGTTGAGGCGCGGAACCGTATCGGTCACTCCGACGTAGCCGCCGTGACCGCGCACGCGCTGATCGCCGCCGGAGCAGAAGGCTTCGTCCCCCTCGCCGGTAAGCAGGACCACACCGGAGGTCATATCGTCGCGAACGTGGTCGAAGGCGTCAATCAGCTCGGCGACGGTCTCCGGCCTGAAGGCGTTGCGGACTTCCGGGCGATTGATGGTGATCCGGACGATCCCTTCGTCGCCTGCACGCTCGTAGCGGATGTCCTTGTATTCCTTGATGATTTTCCAGTCTGTGCTCATGTATTTCCCCATTTCGACGCGGCCGGGTAGTTGGTTTCCGTGACGGCCGTGACTGTCAACTTATCGCGTGTTCACTGGCCGCAAAGGGTCTGGCGAGGGGTGATTCGGGAGGTCCGCCGGGCTTGCGGCGTGGTGCATTTACTTTATATTACCAAGTACTTTATAACACATCGGGAGGGATACCATGCGCGATGGAAGTATCAAGTCGTGGAGGCGCGATCCGGCGGCGCTGCTGCCCGTGGCGATGTCGCTGACAGCTCTGCTTGTCGTGTGCGCCCATTTTGCCCTCGTCGGCAACCTGCATGAAACAGACGAAGGGACCGCCGCGCACATCTTCCAGCTACTCATGGGCGGTCAACTGCCGGTCATCGGTTATTTCGCGGTCACGCGGCTCAGTCGTTCGCGCGCCTACGTGATGCGAGTACTGGTGCTGCAGCTTGCTGCGGCGATCCCCGTGCTTGCGATCGTCTATCGGTTTACTTGACGAACGGCGGCCAGCGGCCGCTGTCGGGCGAGCCAATCACGCCGTCCAGAAAGTCGTCAACGATCGCCATGAATTCCGCGGGCTTTTCCAGATGCACTGTGTGACCCGCGCCGGCTATGATCTCCGTGCGCGCATGCGGAATTGTCTCCTGCATGAGGTGCGCGAGGTCCACGAACTTGGGATCGAGAGCGCCGGCAATCAGAAGCGTCGGCATCGAAAGGCTTCCGAGCTGGGGTGCAACCGAGGGACGGGATCCCGCGCCTGCGCCGCGGAGACTGTTTGCCAGGCCGGTGGGCTCGTTCGCCAGTCGCCGGGCGTGCACCGACTCGCTCACGTCGCTCGGCAGGGTAGCCTGAGTGGACCAGATCGGAAGGCGTTCCCAGAAGTGAACGAACGACTCGACGCCGTCGCGCTCGATCATGTCCGCGAGCGCAAAGTCGGAATCGATTCGCACACCGCGGTCCTGCGCGCTCTCGATTCCCGGCGTCGCGCTCTCGAGCAGCAGCGCCGCGACACGTTCCGGAAATGACAGTGCAAGCTGAAGTGCAGCTCGTCCGCCCATGGAATAGCCAAGCACTCCGGCGCGATGCACTCCCACTGTATCCATCAATCTCACGAGGTCCTGCGCCAGATGATGCAGTGCGAACCGGGAATGATCGGCGGGAGCACTCGACCGACCATGACCGGGCAGATCCACCGCTATCACGGTGAATCGCGGCTCCAGTTCGGGGCGCAGGCTGTCCCAGGCTGCGCTGGAACCAGTGAATCCGTGCAGCAGGAGAAGGGGTGGCCCTTCGCCGAAACGGTCTGCGTGGAGCGTCAGACCGTCGCCGACGTCAACATCGTATTCAATTCGGCTCGCACTCACGTCACACCGCCTCCAGCGCGGTGGCAACCCTGCGCCATGCCTCGCGGTGCAACTCGACGTTCCGCGCGCGATCCGTCCGCAACTCGATGATCCCGAGTCCCGGTTCGCTCATGGATGAAGTGACCAGAGCGCCGAGCGTACTCACATCTTCAGCGCGATGATATCGGGCGCCGTAGAGCGTGGCGGCCGGCTCGAAGCTGAGACCGTGAGGAGTGCCGAAGAGCTGCTCGAAATGCGTGGGCTGCGCGGCCTGCGGCAGGAACGAGAAGATTCCGCCACCGTCGTTATTGATCACGACGATGGTCGCATTGATCTGGTGCAGCTTGGCCGCAAGCAAACCGTTCATGTCGTGGTAGAACGCGATATCACCGATGACGAGAACGAGCGGACCGTCGTCCGATAGAGCGGCCGCGGCGCCGAGCGCGCTTGAAACGATGCCGTCGATTCCATTGGCGCCGCGATTCGCGAGAATCTCCAGCACGCGATCGTCGCCCGGCGCAAAGGCATCGAGATCGCGGACCGGCATGCTGCTGCTGACGAACAGCGCAGCGCCGACTGGCAGCACGGAGGCAACCGTCGAGAGCACCGCACCTTCGAACGGCTCCCGGAGCCCCCCCACGTAGGCAGCGAGAGCTTCGCGCGCAGCCGCATCCTTGCGCTTCCAGCACTTGAGCCAGTCGGCGTCCGTGGCATGTGACGTGGGGATCAACTCCCCGACCAGCGCGACACAGAGTGCTACGGGATCGGCGTGAATCACTTCGCTGGCGAGCAGCGTGGGATCGGGCCACTTTGTCTGGTCAACGATGATCTGTCGTGCACTCGCACAGCGTTGCATGAACTGGAGCAGCGGCTTGGAAGTCGGCAACCCACCGAACCGGAGTATCACATCCGGTGCAACCGATGCACCGAACATCTCGTCACGCAGCATGGCGTCGTATCTGTCAACGATCGCACCGCGTTCGTGTGGCCCCCACCGCAGACCGGACAGCGGATCGGCGAGCAGCGGTGCGCCAAGCACTGAAGCGAGTTTTCCCAGTAGTGCCGGAAGCATCTCGTCGTGTTGTGGGCCGCAGACTATGAGCGGACGGCTCGAAGTCGAGAGGACATCAATGAGATGCCGAAGCGTTTCCGCGGATGGAGCTGCAGTTGCCGTACTGACGACGGCCCACGGCTCGCCATCAGGACGTCCGCGCCACGCGAGCGCGTCCGGCTCGTTCATGTTGGCGGGTTCAGCGGGAGCTTCAGTCAGCAGCGGCTCCCGGAACGGAAAATTCAGGTGAACCGCGCCCGCCGGTATCGAGGCAGCGGTTGCGACGGCTCTGCACGCCAGTGTCCGAATGTAGCAAAGAAGCTCGAAGCTCCCGTCCGTGAGTGCGACTTCCACGAACCACTTGGCATACGAGCCGTAGAGCCGGTTCTGATCGATGGTCTGGGCCGCGCCCGTATCGCGCAGTTCCGGTGGCCGATCGGCGGTGAGAACGACCAGCGGAACGGATGAGCTTCGCGCTTCGACGATCGCCGGGAAGAAGTTTGCCGCAGCCGAGCCCGAGGTGCAGAGGATTCCGACCGGCTCGCCAAGTGCGCGCGCCATGCCGAGTGCGAAGAACGAAGCGGATCGTTCATCGAGATGCATCCACGTGCGTATTCGTGAATGGCTTGCGATCGCCATGGCTAGCGGAGTCGAGCGTGAGCCGGGCGCGATGCAGACGTGCCGAAGGCCGGAGCGTGATAGCTCTTCCACGAACGCGGTGACGTATGCGTGAACGGCCTGAGGCACGGAGCCGCTCACGAAACCGCCCCTCCGCATGGGGCGGCAAGCGAATCCACTGCCTGGTCCGCTGATGCTTCGTCCATCGAATCTGAGGAAGAACGCGGACCACACGCTGCTGCAAGCGCGGCTTCCATGGGTCGGAGCTTGAGCAACGATTCGGCGTACTCCTGATCAGGATCGGAATCCGCCACCACTCCGCAGCCGGCGAACATGAGCGCGTCATCTCCGCGGATGAGCGCCGAGCGCAGTGCGACTGCGAATTCACCACGATCGCGCTGGAGCCAGCCGATGGGTGCCGCGTACCAGCCGCGGTCCATACCTTCATGCTCGCGGATGAAACGCAATGCGGTGTTCCGCGGCTCGCCTCCGACCGCCGGCGTCGGATGGAGTTGCGCCACGAGCTGAAGCAGTGTGTGGCCGCTCCTGAGGCGCGCGTGAACGGCGGTATGAAGATGATGAACGTTGGGCAGCGACAGCAGCGAAGGCGTTTCGGCAGCCGTGACTTCGTCGCACAGCCGAGCGAGTCCCGTGAAAAGCGCGCGTCGTACGAACTCGTGCTCGGCGCGATCCTTGTCGCTCGCAAGAAGGGCTGCGGCCTGGGAGGCATCGTGCTCTGGCGTGGTGCCGCGACTCACCGAGCCTGCGAGACTGCTGGCCTGCACGCGTGCGCCGTCAACGCGAACCAGCCGCTCCGGGGTCGCGCCGATGAATGCACTCGATCCGTTCCAGTATCCGAACACATAGCTCGTTCCATGCGACTCGCGCAGTTGCTGAAGGGCGCAGACAGGGTCGAAGTCCCGGCGCGCATGGGCGCGCACCTCGCGCGCGAGTACGACTTTCTCGATCCGTCCGGCATCAATGGCCGCAACCGCGTCACGCACCGTCGCGCGCCAGTCCGAGGCCGGACGAATGTCGGTGAGCGACAGTGTTTCGCACGGTGTACGCGCTGCACTAGTCGACGAAGAACGCGACTCCACGATCGCGTCTCGCACACGTGCGAGAACGTCGAAGTCGTGAGTAGTCGGAGCAGTGAGAGCAGTGTCGCCGGTGACGATAGTCGTGGTGAGCCAGCAGCCGCTGGCGGAGCGGAGGAGCTGGAGCGAGGGGATGAACAGGCTCGCCGCAGGGAAATCACTCCACTCTTCACTGTGCGGGCCTTCCGGATCGAAGGCGAATCCACCCATCAGGACAGGTCCGGCTTCGCGCCCGCCACCCGAAGGATCATCAACCAAGGCGTTGGCTACCAGTGCGTTCCAGTACCGGTCCACGGTCGCGAAGCGATCCGCTCCGTCGGGAGCGAGGGTCTCGGCGGCTCCGATTCCGGTGATCGTGAAAGCGTCCACCGGACGCGTCCAGTACATCCGCGTTGCGCTCAATCTCGCCACTCTCGAATCGGTCGCCGATAGCGACTCGACGCGTGCAAGCGCTTCAAGTGGATCGATGTCCGCTACCTTCTCCACGACACTCATGAGATTCCGGCGCGGGACGCGGCGGGACCGCGCGCGTGCTTCGTTCGCGAGCGACGCGAGCCGTTGCTGAATGCTCATCGCAGCTACTTCTCGCCCCAGTGAATTGCGGCGATACCGAAGCTCAGGGTCTTCCACCCCACGTTTC
>JALYYT010000331.1 GCA_030946285.1 Gemmatimonadota bacterium | reverse complement strand
ACGTGAGCCGGTTCGAAGCCGGTGGCGGCGCACTTGAATGTCGCCAGATGAACCTTCCACGGTTCCTGGACGCGCTTCAGTCATCATTCAGCGTGCTCGCCATGCAGCGAAGCGTTCAGTTCCAGCTCACTCGCGCGCCGGGTCTCCCCGGGGAGGTCCGCTGGGACGAAGACCGGATGAACGAAGTGCTCGGCAATCTGCTCTCGAACGCGTTCAAGTTCACTCCGAGAGGAGGGCGCGTGGAGCTCACGGCCACCGCACAGAATGGAGACGTCGCGATCGAAGTCACCGACACCGGAGCGGGCATTCCGGTGGATCAGCTTCCGCGTATCTTTCAGAAGTTCTATCAGGCCGACAATCAGGCCAAGGCATCGGCCAAGGGTTCGGGTCTCGGCCTCGCAATAGCAAAGGAGATCGTGGAAGCGCACGGAGGGAGCATCTCAGCGGACAGCATCGCCGGACACGGCGCAACTTTCAGAGTCGTTCTGCCCGCGGCCGCCGATGTTCGTATGTCGGGCCAGTATCCCGTGCATCCGATCGGTTCGTGACACGAACGATCGTCGGCGCGTGGTTCGCGACCCTCTCGCTCGCGACGCTCGCGAGCAGCGGGTGCGGATACCGGATCGTGCGCAACTCGGACGTGACAGCGAAGCGATTCGCTCAGGATTCAGCAAGGATGTCGACTATGCGCAACGAGTTCGTCGCGTTGCAGATGCGGTGTCACTCCGATTCGGTCCGACTGGAAAGCCAGCTGGCCGCGCAGCGGGAGAGTGCTCTTGCCGCTGTCGCTGCATCGCCCCAGTCCGACTCATTGCTGAAAGTGCGCACCGTTGAAGTCAACGCGCTAAAGGATCAGCTCGCGAAAGTGAACGCGGAACTCGATCGCATAAAGCGGCGTCTCGCAAACCCGCGCGGGTGAGCCGCCCGCGCTCTCACCCCACGCGGAACAGCTCCAGCGCGCGCGCATAACGGGTCGTCAGGACCCGCTTCAGACCAGCGTTCTCGGCTCCTATCAGATCCGGATCCGCTTCGAGAATCCTTTCCGCTTCATCGCGCGCGATGAGATTCAGCGCTTCATCCCGCATGGGATCGGCAATGCGAAACATCGCTTCCCCGCTCTGCCGTTGACCGAAGAGATCGCCCATGCCGCGCAGGCGCAGATCGTGCCGCGCGATCTCGAAACCGTCCTCTGTTCCGGTAAAGATTGAAAGTCGCTCGGCTGAGTCCTCTCCGACGTCACCAAGGAGAATACAATACGCGGCCTCGGCACCGCGGCCGACACGTCCACGAAGCTGGTGCAGCTGTGACAGACCGAACCGCTCCGGGTGCTCGATGAGCATCACCGTCGCGTTCGCGACGTCGATTCCCACTTCGATCACGGTCGTCGCGACCAGAATGTCGATGTCGCCGTCCCTGAACGCGCGCATGATCCGGTCTCGCTCGTCGGCGGGGATTCTTCCATGCAGCAGCGCCATTCGCAGATCGGAGAACACGGAACTGGAGAGCCGGTCGAACATCACCGTCGCAGCCTTCAGGTCGGTTTTCTCCGACTCCTCGATGACGGGATACACGACGTAAGCCTGGCGTCCGGCCTCGACCTCGCGCCGGACAAATGCAAAGACGCGCTCGCGCGACGATTCCGCACGCGACACTGTCGCAATCGGTTGCCGGCCCGCAGGCCGTTCATCCAGCGTACTCACGTCGAGGTCGCCGTAGGTGGTCAGTGCTAGCGAGCGCGGGATCGGGGTCGCTGTCATGAGCAGAGTGTCAGGCGGTTCGCCTTTGGCGCCAAGTGCTTCGCGCTGTTCGACACCGAAGCGGTGCTGCTCGTCTATGGCAACGAATCCGAGCCGTGCGAAGCGAGCCCCTTCCTGCACCAGAGCGTGGGTACCGACGACGAGCACCGGCTCATCCGAGGCCATGTGTGCAAGAACTGCCTTACGTTCGCGTGCGCCGAGACTCCCCGTGAGAATGCGCGGCTGAACACCGAGCGGGGTCAGCAGTGACGTGAACGTGCGAAGATGTTGCTCCGCAAGAAGTTCGGTGGGCGCCATGATCGCGGTCTGATAGCCGTTCTCCATCGCAAGCAGCGCGGCGAACAGCGCTACTATCGTCTTGCCACTGCCCACGTCTCCCTGCAGCAACCTGTGCATGCGGCGCGGACTGCACATG
>JALYYT010000325.1 GCA_030946285.1 Gemmatimonadota bacterium | reverse complement strand
TGGACTCCACAGTCTTTCGTCGCCGAATTCCGTGGCGAGCCAACTCACGAGCCCCGGGTCACTGATCCCGCCGTCATACCCCGACGATCCTCGTTTCGCGCGGACTCGTTCCATCGATGCGGAGTGCCTCGCGACCTCCGGAGCAAGCGCACCGTCGTAGCGTGGAATTCCCGGCACGGTAACTGTCGAGGTCTCGATCTCGATTTTATTCGTTGTCGTGAACTCCGCGATTTCCTCGACGAATACGGATGGAATTATCTCTCGGCCACCTTCGTCCATGCGAGAATGACTGAGCGTGAGTCCGGTGCGCGCGCCAGCGACGATGCTCCTGAACAGCTCCTGCTCGCGCGCTTCCCACGCGTCGCGACCGTCAAGTGGAAGTCCCGCGCTGCGCAGGTTTTCGCGATCCGAATCATCCCATATCGCCGACCGGTTGGGGACTGTGGGAAATGCACCAGCCTGCATTCCCACAAGGAATGTGTGGTCGAACGAGCGATAGGCTGCTGCTGGCGCTTCGAGAACCTGAACACCGAACGTCGTCATCGCGCCGAAGGCCAGGTCGCCTTCGAGGCACGGAGCGAGCGCTCGGCTGAACTCGGTGATCGTTACCGGATCAGTGTCGTCGCAGTGTACCCGTAGTGCTTCGCACCACTCGGACGCGATCTGCGAAAGGCTGATCAGTGCTGCCGAATCTTGCCGGATGATGTCGTACCTGTCTCGCTCGAGCCTGCGTGCACTCGCCGATACACCCCAGCCATCGCCCGTAGCCAGCTCGTTCAACCAGCCGAGCCAGTCACCAAGCGGTTTTGGAGTGTCGAGTGTTCGCGCCCGTTCACTGAACTCCGCGAAAGCCTCCCTGGTTCTTGCGACATCGCTCAGCGATGGAAGCATGACGTGCCTGTCTTCGCGTCGGTCTTCGCGTCGGTCATCGCTGACATCGGCAACGCCGCTTCCTGATGCTTCTTCCCTTTCAGCCTTTCTCCTCAGCCGCTCGAATAATTCGTCCAGCGAGCGACGCCACTGCGTCAGTCCAACGACGCGGCGCTCGTAACCAATGAAATCAATGACCCGCGGATCCACCTCGCACGTCATGTACGGATTGCGCGCAAGGTGGGTCAGTCCGTATCTCGTCCACCCGCCAGCCGCCGCATCGAGCAATGCCGTTATCGCCCGGATCACGGGAACCTCACGCAATCCGACCCGCTGCCGAGCGGTCGCTGGAACTCCGACTCGAGCGAGCGACTTCAGTGCCTCGTCAACATGCGGTCTTGCACGGCGTGTGACGATTGCAACACGGTGCGGTGGAACTCCGCCGTCCACGAGTTGACGAATTCTGACGGCGACCGCGTCCAGTTCGCGCTCCGCATCAGGCGCGACAAGTTGGCTCACGACCAGGGGCACCGCAACAGGCTGCTTATCCAGCGTCGTACCAAATAGTAGCGTTGCGATACTAAGTGGTTCGTCCAGCGATTCGGTGACTATCGGAATGTCGCCGAAATCCATTGTCGCCGACGTATAGACGGTGACGCGGTCCAGGTCGGGACTTCCCGCCAGTGCGGCGAGAAGTGCACGCCAGCCGCCTCGGAGATCGGCGAGTCCGAAGATGCGAATCTCTCGGCGCCCCCCGAGTTTGTCTGCGACGGGCAGACGGCCACTCGCGATGTCGCGGGCAGCTCTCACGAGTGTTTCACGCCGGTCGGCGCGTCCCAGCGCGTCCAGTTTTTCGCGATACGCCGAGTAGATCGCCAGGACGTTCGCGTCACGCGCCGTATCGAACGCATCGCGCGTGAAAGATCCAGCGGTGCTCGCGGCGAGCGCGCGGGAAAGCGCGTCTGGATATATCCCTTCCCCGAGCAGTTCACCGATCAACCGGTCCAGCGCAGTGACAAAATCCGCCTGACGCCGGGCCTTCGACAGTGGACCGTCGAGCATTTGCTTCACAAGCTCCGAGAGCACCACGATGCGCTCGTAATCACCGATGAACTCGGCTTCGCTTACACCGAGCCGCTCAGGAATTTCATGGAAGATGCACAGCGGCCTGTCGAACCAGCCTCGCGAGCCAGCTTCACGTGCGAGCCGAATCACATCGTCGCGTAATGCACCCTGACGCAGACACAGCAGATAATTCACCGTTGGGAACGGCTCGGCAGTCGTGGCTGCATGGCGCTCCAGAAACCCGCTCGCGGCATGCCTGAGCAGGAGAACCGGATCACGCGCGGTCACTACATGGAGCTGTGGCAGGATTGAAGTCCGGTATTGAATTTCTGGTTCGCGACGCACTGCGAAATTATGGCCATGACTCGGACAGGGCCAGACGCGAACTGCTGCAACCTATTCCAATTGCTTCGCCAGTACGACGAACGCGAGCGCCCGGGTCTTCGGAAGACCGAACCGCGGATCCTCCAGGGGGAACCGCCGCTCTTCGCCAGTCGGGATATAGCCCCTGCGTCCGTAATACTGGATCAGCTCGTTACGCTGCCTGATCACTGTCATCTCCATGCAGCGTGCGTTGAACTCCTTCTTCGCGAATTCCTCGGCGGCAGTGATCAGCAACTTGCCAAGCCCGCTCCCCTGGCGCGTCGGATCAACCGTCAGCAGACCAAGATAGGATGTGTCATTCGATTTTCGAGATATCTGAACGCAACCGACCATGGTCTCGTCCTGCATGGCAACGAGAATACGCTGGTCGAGATCATCGATGACACTTGCGAGCATCGCGACGTCTGTGCGTTGCCCGTCCAGAAGATCGGCCTCGTGAGTCCAGCCTTTCCGCGCGCTGTCACCTCTGTACGCGCTTTCAACGAGTGCGTGCAGCACGTTGATATCGGAATGCGTTGCCGGGCGAATGTCAGGATGCCGTGTCATGATAAGTGCCCTGAAGTGGAGACTGTCACTGGAGTCCGAGGCGGTCGACCGTCACGCTCTGTGCGCATTGGTACGTCAGTTTAACCATATTGGACAGAAATCGGCATCGAAGGCAACCGTCCCGTCAGAGATATAATCGTCGCCGTGATACTCATTACATTCGGCCTCGCTGCGGCATTCAGCATGTTCGAGGAGCGCGCCACCCAGTTCGTGCCTTCGATGTGGCTCGTGTTTCTGCTTGCACTCGTGGTCATGGTCGGTGTACGGCTGATCAATACCGGATCAGGATCGCGTGCACAGCCTGCGGAGAAGTCCCACAGAAACTTGTTGTAGCCGCTGACGCCGAGCCGGCTGTCGATCTACCCCAACGCGTCTACGCATTCAATGCGATCTTTAGTGGATACGGTCGGCCGTGGGTGGCATATTCCGTGAGAATGACCGAAGGCCGTGAAGCAACGCATTCTGCGAGAATGTGCCCCTTCCTCAGTCAGGTGATCCACGGACATGCCAGTTTCGCACACCAGGTCCGGCGGCGGCGTCGAGTCGGGTCAGTCGGGCGAGCCGCGCTGGCCAGCGGGACTCGCGGTCGTGGCGGCCGGCTTCCTGCCATTCGCATTACCGCCTGCACTCCGACTGGGTCCGGCGATAGCACTCCCTGTGGCGATTGCCGTAATCATCGTTGCCGCAACCGTGGCCAGACGGAAGGGCAGTGAGAGGCTGAATGAATGGCTGAGCTATGCGTCGGTTTCGCTTTTGACCGTCGCGCTCGCATATGGCCTCGCGACGCTGATCCTCGCGCTTCCCCGGCATACTGAAGTTGCACAGCAGTTGCTGCGCTCGGCGCTGGTACTCTGGGTTGCAAACGTGATCGTGTTCGCTGCCTGGTACTGGAGGCTGGATGCAGGCGGTCCGAACGCGCGTGACAGCAGGCAGGCACACGTTCGGGGCGCGTTCCTCTTTCCACAGATGGCGATCATGGAACCCGGTCAGGATGGTCGTTCCGTCGCCGAGGTGGAAGGGTGGCGTCCCGGATTCGTGGATTACCTCGCGCTTTCGCTCTACACGTGCACCGCCTTTTCGCCGACCGATGTGCCAGTTCTCTCCCGCTGGGCAAAGCTCATGATGATGATCCAGTCCGTCCTCTCGCTCGGCACCGTTGTACTGCTCGCGGCCCGCGCCGTGAACATTCTCTAGCAGTTCCCTTGGACTCGAGGTGAGACGTGAACGCATCCTTTCTGGTTTCCCGCATCGGCGCGCAACAGGGTCTCACGCAGAGTCAGATCGCGGAGCGGGTTGGAGCACATCCGGATCATGTCGCGGCATGGTGCCGAGGTGATGACTGTCCGGCAGACAAGCATGAGCTGCTCACGAGGCTTGCCAACAATAAAACCACGCGTGAGGACGAGATTGGCGATGACGGCTAGAACTTCTCGCACGAAAAGAGAAAAAGAGGGGCCGGCGCATCGCCGGCCCCTCTTCGCGGTCATACCCGTTACAGGTTTGTCAGGACTTCATGTTCTCCATGCCGCTCACGACGTTGGCGAGCGCGTGAACACGAGCTGAATCGGTGGATGTCTTCTCGTCGTTCGCGAGTTCCGCGGCGAGCTTTCGAAGAATCCCCGTGCGCTGCACGCCACGCGCTCTCTCGGCGCTCGCGAGCGTACTCATGATGGCGTTCGTCCGCGCCGCCGGTAACGCGTTTCCACGAGCGAGCTGGTCGACGTATGCACGCGCGACCGGGAACGCGGCCGGCCACACGAGTTTCGGCTGGCTCTGCGGATTGAGCCGCTCGAGACGAACCAGCGCTGCCGCGTCGATCTCGTTCTGCGTGAGATCCGCCGTCGGAGTCAGCTTGAATACGTCGAGACCACGGGCGATCTCGGAACCGTAGATGTAACCGTTGTAATAGTAGCCGGCCCAGTAGCCGCCAATCACCAGCTTGCTGGCGTCGATCGGCCCGCGATCGAAATAGGCGATCTCCTTCGCATGCGAAGGATCGGTGAAATCGAACACCGACAGGCCGCCCTGATACCAGCCCTGCACCATGATGTCGCGGCCGGGGACCGGAATCAGATTGCCATTGTGAGCGACGCAGTTCTCCGTCTCCGTCTGCGCTGCCGGCATCTTGAAGTATCCGGCCTGCGTCAGGTGTCCGTCGTGCAGTCTGAAGAGAGCGTCCGCGCCCCAGTCTATGGGATCGCTCGCGCGACACTTCGGCTGCGTGCCGCCGCCCCACTCATCCGTGAAGATCAGCTTCGACGCATCGTTGCTGAACGTTGCCGAATGCCAGAATGCGAAATTGGAATCGGCCACGGCCTGCAGGCGCACGGGGTGCTGCGGATCCTTGATGTCGAGTAGGATGCCATAACCCGAACATGCACCAGCCGCGAGCCCCATTTCCGGGTACACGGTGATGTCATGACACTGCGACGGACCGCCTCGCGGCTGTGCAAAGGCGCGTACCTTGACGCCAATCTGCTCGAGTGAGTCCGTCAGAAGCCGCGTACGCATCGTGTCGGAGCGATCGGACTGCATGGCGGCGAAAAGATGCGCAGCGCGGTCGGAGTCCGCAGCGGTCGCGGTCGCCGGCAAGCTCATGCGACCCAGCACCCTGCGCGCTGCCTGAACTGCTGCACCGTTCGCGGTATCCGCGTATGCCGCTCCATGCGTCGGTGGCGCGGTCAGATCATTGAAGATGCGGGCGGACGAGACGACTTTCGCCTGCTCCGGATGCGCCAGCGGAACTCGGATCACTTCGATCCGGAAGAGTGCGCTGTTCGGATCGGTGACGTCCCCCGTCATGCATCCGGCCAGCTCGCTGCTCGAGCGGACGCGTGCAAGACCGGAAACGTACACATACACGACGCCACGGTCCGTTGGATCCGGTACCAGTGTGTGAGTGTGCGATCCTCGGCACGTCTGCACGTCCGCGACCTGCTTGGGGTGCATCGGATCCGCGACATCGAAAATGCGAATGCCGACGAACCGTTCCTTGCTCACACTGTCCTTGACGCCAGCGGGGCTGCAATCCAGACGCGCACCGGTGTTCTCCGCGGACACGAAGAGCAGGTGGCCGTAGACCGATACGTCGCCCTGCTCGGTGAAGCACGAGTACGGCTCGGTGAGCTTCGGATCGAGCGGATTGGAGATGTCGTAGATCTGCAGTCCGCTGAAGTTTCCCTGATATAGATACTTGCCGCCGAAGGCGAGATCCGAATTGGCGTAGGTGAGTCCGCCTGGTGCATTCGGCTTGAATACGTCTGCCTTGTTGCGGTGCGCTACCAGGTTCAGACCCTTCGAAGCGACACCGGCATCGTACAGACCGGGCTTGAGTCCGACACGCGGGTCCGTGGTGCTGGACTGTGCGTGCAGTACATGCAGTGGCGACACCACGGCAAGCGCCGATGATGCTGCCACCATGAGGGCGGCGTTGCGTAACTGGGCGAGCTGAATTCTCATCTTGTCTGACTCGAGTTGAGCGTGTTCAACATTGCCTGCATGCGCGCCATCTCGACGCGCTGGCCGGCATCCACATCGGTTGCGAAGCTGAATACTTCGGGCTGCTGTCCGCCGCCCGGCGTGTCAAAGAGCTTGGCGACCATGTGCAGGGCGCCCTGATGATGGCGAATCATTCCGGTGAGATAAAGCCGATCGAACTCGGCGCCGTGCGCTGCGTTCAACTCGCCGAGCTGCGCCTGTGTCAGCATTCCCGGCATCATTGCATGGTCGTTCATCGACATTACAGGCATACCAGGCATGCCGGCCTTACTCGCCATGCCGGAGTCCGTCGGATTCATGCCGTTCATGCGAGCAGCGTCCGACGGAAGCATGTGCAGGGGGTCGGGTACGGCAAGCTTTCGCTCCTCGAGCCAGTTCTGCATCATCACTATTTCATCTCGCTGCGACAGTGCGATGCGCTTGCAGAGAATCACGAGTGACGGACTCGCGCCGTGCGTCGGAGCCCAGTCGGACATCACCACGGCCTGTGCATGGTGCAGAATCATCCCCTGCACGAATTCAACGTCTGCCTGCGTATATGCGTGTGGTGTCGAGGCAGTGGTGACAGCGGCGGTCTGGGCTGATGCTGCAGTCGTCGAGAGAATGGTCGCCGCGAGAAGCATGGCCGCGAATGCAGCGATGATGCGTGGCCCGAATTGTCGCCCGCGTTGAACCCTTGAAATCACGAGACCATCAGTCGCTGGAGAGACACGCGGTCGTGACCATACCTCGCCACGACCTTCCGGATCCGTACGGCCGAGTACGTGCGCACGTTGCGCGGGCCGTTCACCGGATAATAGAACCGTGTGGACCAGGATTGCAATCGGCGCATCCGGACCTTGACGAAAAAAATGCAGCCCCCCTGGATCCCCGGGGAGCTGCATCTACTTCGCTTCAGAAATAGGTCTCAGAAATTCGTGTCGGAATCAGATGTCGGAAAGCCGATATCAGTGATCGCGGTGCCAGTATCCAGTCTGCTGGGACGTGTTCGCCGTGCCTGGAAGATTCTTGCCAGCCTGATCGCTCTGAGGCTGCTGGGTGGATCGATCGCGATCCCGTGAGTCATTTCGCTGCCTCGACTGCGTATCGCCCGGAAGCGTCTTGCCCGTCTGGGTGCCGTTGGCGGGATACCGGTTGTAAGACCCGTTACCCCGGTTGCCCGGATAGCCGTTGCGCTGCTGATACACCGTTCCCTGGTTGCCCGACGGAAGAGTCTTGCCGCCATTCGTGTAGACAGGCTGCCCGTACACCGGACGCTGGTACACGCGCTGCCGGTACACTGGCTGCTGGACTATGACTTCGGACGGATAGCCATACGCGCCGTAGTTGCCATTGTTGCCGTAGTTGCCGTAGTTGCCGTAGTTGCCGTAGTTGCCATACTGTCCGCCGGCCTGATCGTACTGCCCGTAGGCTCCGTTGTTTCCGTAGCCATTGTTCCCGTTGGCAGGCTGCCAGAAGGCCGCAATATCGTACTGCCCCGCACCGCTCTGCTGGTCACGAATGCGAACGATGGTAGTGTAGCCATTCCTGGCACTCGGCTGCTGTACGACGTCCGCCGTTCCGCGTCCCTCCCGCATCTGCACGGAAACGTACCCATTGGTCGCCGGAACTCCGCCCACAGCGCGAGCGTTATCGTACCCTGTCATCTCGCGGGGGCCCATGGCGATGGTGGACGTGCGGCCACCCTGCATCTCGATGCGGATTTCCTGGTCGACGTTTCCGCGCCAGTCAAACAGCTCGCGCGCGCCGTATCCCTGCGCACCAGCCGATCCCACTGATATGGTCAGCGTCGCGAATGGAACAGCGACGGTAGTTGCGGCAACTGTTACTGCTCTGAGTGCTGTACCGACAAATCTGAACATGATCTTCTATTCTCCGCGATGCACGAGTCTGAATGAAACGTATCACTCTGTTGCATACACTTGGACGAAACAAATGCACGCAACGTTAAGGGTTTCCTGCGCATTTTCATGGGAGAATATCACGCAAAGCTGACAGGAAGCTGACATTGTTCTCGCGCATTGCGCGAGACACCCGGTGCGTTTTGGCAGAGCCGGAAACTGTGGCACACAAACCGCATTACGCGAGTACCAACGAGTGACGGAACGAGCGCGAAGCGCTCCGGGTTCACGCAACCGTCAGGCCTCCAGAGGATTACGTCAATGCTCACAAGAACTTTGAAATCGCTCGTCGCAATGGGCGCGCTCGCGGTCGTCGCGGCATGCTCCGACACGACGTCCCCGTATGGCGCATCCGCCGGCGGCAGCTACTCGCTGCAGACCGTGAACGGGACCAACATGCCTTACACATACACGTCAGGCGGCAGGACCATTTCAATCCAGAATGACATCTACACGCTGAACAACGACGGTACGTACAGCGAGAGCATCAACGAGACTATCTCGACCGGCGGCAGCTACTCGCCGGCCAGCGACGCGGAATCGGGCACCTGGTATCAGAACGGAAGCGCGATAGTGTTCACGCCCACCTACAGCACCCAGAACAACTACGCGCAGTATACCGGG
>JALYYT010000323.1 GCA_030946285.1 Gemmatimonadota bacterium | reverse complement strand
GGCGCCCTTCTCCTTGAGACCCTCGTAAAGCATGTTCATCGCGCGCAGGTGCAGCGCGGTCGGATTGTCGCGGTACGTGATTGCAGCCTTGTCGAACAGTGCCGCGATCTCGACTTCGGCCTCGCCGAGAATCACGCGGGCCTGCTTCTCCCGTGTCGCCTGCGCCTGACGCGACATCGCATCCTGCAGTGACTCGGGGATGAGTACGTCGCGCATCTCCACCGCCTGCACGGTCACGCCCCACGGACTGGAACGTTCGTCGATGAGTTTCTGCAACTCGCCTTCGATGTGCTCACGTCCGAGAAGCAGATCGGCGAGCGACGTGCGTCCGATGATGTCGCGCAGCGCGGTCTGCGCGGCCCATGTCACCGCGTTGAAGTAATCCTGTACCTCGAGCGCCGCCTTCTGCGGGTCGTGCACCAGCCAGAACAGTACGGCGTCCACATTCACCGGAACCGTATCAGCCGTAAGGGACTGTTCGGCGGCGAAGCCCGTCGTGATCACACGCTGGTCAATCCAGCTGTTGACGCGATCCACGAAAGGAATGACCCAGAAGAGTCCAGGACCGCGCAGTCCTACGTAGCGGCCCAGTCGGAGCACGACACCGCGCTCCCATTCAGCCGCGATCTTGGGAGCCTGCGCGAGGATCGCGCCGAGCACGGCGAATACGATGAGCGCGCCGGGTTTCAGTGTCACAGCGGTTATCGCGAATCCGACGAGTATGGACGCGATCAGAACGAAGATCGACACGATGTTGAATCGCGGGCCGCTGATGGGCCGGCCATTGTTGCGCAGATTGCGCATGGTCGCGAGTGACATGCCAATATCGTCAGCCATTTGATGTTGCCTCGGTCTCGTAGGTTCGCTGCAGGTGATCGATCACTTCGGAGGTGGAGAAGCCAAGATCAGACATCTCCGCGATGAAACTCGCGGCACGCTCGCGCAACTCCTCGGCAAGCTGAGCGTTGTTCGCGCCTGACCCTGCCGGCTGCTGCCTGATGAAGGTTCCCACTCCACGATGCGTTTCAACGACCCCATCCCGTTCGAGCGCGGCGTATGCACGGGCAACGGTGTTCGCATTGATCTTGAGCATCACGGCCAGTTGCCGTACCGTCGGCAACTGGTCTCCAGGCTCCAGCCATCCGGCTGCGGCAGCAGTTCGTACCGCGCGCTCCAGCTGGGCGTAGATTGGTGCTGGGTTCCCCGGGTCGATGTAGAACATTGCTGTATGCTTGTATTATATCATTAGTACAAGCCTTTGCAAGATTTCATTCGATCACAATCGCGGGACCCGTATACGATGGGATGGGGTAGTCGCGTCGGGCGGTCCGGATTGTGACGAACTACAATGGAGAACGGGTCGGTCCTGCAATGTCACCAACCGTGAAAAACATGTATCACATGTATCAGATGATCGGCAGGCCACCGAACAGATCGTTGGGCGTCAGGGCGATGGGGGCGATCGGACTGGTTGCCGGACTGGGAGCGTTGGCGGGGTGCAATCTCGACACGAGTCTCACCGGAACCGGCGGGCCCCAGGGGCTCGTTCAGTTCGTCAATGCTGCGCCGCGCTACAGATTCGTGAACCTCAAGGTCGACAGCGCGACCGCGGTCACCCTGCAGAAGTACGGAAGCGGCACTGCGGCGTACGTGAGCGCGCTCACTGCACCGCGTGTGCTCACAGTTCGGGATAGCGCCAACGCGAATACCCTTGCGTCCTCCCAGCTCCAGATCGCCGATCAATCGGTGTACCTCACGATCTTCACGCAGCACGCGACCGGTGGGAATCTCCTCGTTTTCCCCGACACGGTTTCACCGCCGCCAGGTACGAATGTCGGACTTCGCGTGATCAATGCGTCAGCGTCTGCGGGCCGGGTTGACGTATACATAACGGGCTCGGACTCCACCCTGACGACTCCCGTAGCCGCCAATATCCCATTCGAAGGAACGTCGGGATATTCCTTTCCGGCTAATGGCGGGATTCTGCGTGTGCGAGTGACGGCAGCCGGTACCAAGACGGTCCTGATCGACGCCGACGCGAGCGGTCTCACTCCGGGTCAGGTGCGCACCATTGTGCTTCTCGACGCCGCCGGTGGTGGGCTTCCCGCGATCTGGCTGGCTATTCCGGATCGAGGCTGATCTCGCTGTAATTTCGTGCGAATCGGGTGAT
>JALYYT010000295.1 GCA_030946285.1 Gemmatimonadota bacterium | reverse complement strand
AATGGGATGGGCTGGCATTTTCGGGCAGACCATTGTGCTCTCCGCCACTGGCATGCTCCGGCTCGACGCACTCGCTGCATCCTTGACACTCGCCGGAAGTCGTTGATACTATTGCACTTATGCCACTCGCTGAACTGACCGATCGGGAGCGCATGGTTCTGGAGGCAGTAATCCAGACGTACGTAGCCACGGCCCAGCCTGCCGGGTCGCGGCAGCTTGCTCGCAGGTTCAGCCTCGGCGTGTCCCCAGCGACCATTCGGAATACGATGAGTGACCTTGAGGAGAAGGGCTATCTCTTCCATCCGCACACCTCCGCTGGACGCGTTCCGACCGACGTGGCCTACCGCGTGTACGTTGATTCGATACTGCCGCTGCAGTCGTTCACGCAGGCCGAGCGGGACCGGCTCGCGGTGCAGATCTCGAGCGGCGGGAACGCAGTCGAGAACATCCTTCGCCGCGCGGCGCAGAGTCTCGGGATCATCACGCAGGAGCTCGGCGTTGCGCTCGGGCCTCGATTCGAATCGAGCGTTCTCGAAAGAATCGACCTCGTCCGCCTTGCATCGGACCGCGTACTGGTGGTGTTGTCCATTCAGGGCGGCGGCGTGCGCACGATATACGTTGACGCCCGCGGTCAGGTTGCCGATGAAGCGATCGCCGAAGTTTCGCGGGTTCTGAACGAACGACTGGGCGGGCTCACGCTGCGTGAAGTCCGGAATTCGCTCGCGATACGGTTGCGCGATACGGTGGTGGGCGCGTCGGAGTTGATCAACGTGTTTGTCGAGGAGGGCGAGCAGATTTTCGACGCCGCCTTCGATTCCGCGAACGACGTGGTGCTTGGCGCCGCGTCACTGCTTGCCGAACAGCCGGAGTTCGCCACGGCCGACAGCATGCGGAAACTCGTGGCGCTCACGGAGACGCGTCACTATCTGGCGGAAGTACTGCGCAAACGCAGCGAGTCATCCGGAGTGAGCATCACGATTGGGAACGAGCACGGCGACCCCGCGCTCGAGAATTTCACGCTCGTCACCGCCCAGTACCGCGTGGGCGCTCTGAACGGCGTCATCGGCGTCATCGGCCCCACGAGAATGCCTTACGACAAGGTAATTTCCCTGGTTACACATACATCGCAGCTGGTCACCGACCTGCTCGACTAACATAGAAAGCACGAAGCATGGCAGACTTTTATCAGACGCTTGGCGTGGCACGTGATGCGTCGGACGACGACATCAAGAAGGCCTATCGCAAGCTCGCGATGCAGTATCACCCCGACCGTAACAACGGCTCCGCCGAATCCGAGGAGAAGTTCAAGGAGATAACCGAGGCGTACGACGTACTTCGTGACGGCAACAAGCGCGCGACGTACGATCGCTATGGCGAGGCCGGACTCCGCGGTGGCGCAGGCGGCGGCTTCCATCACGTCGATCTTTCCGAGGCGCTGAACATCTTCATGCGCGATCTCGGTGGCCTTGGCGGATTCAACGACATTTTCGGACGTCGCTCGAGTGCCGCGGAATCGCGCACGGGCTCCGACATCCGAATCTCGCTCGCGCTTACTCTGCAGGAAGTCGCGACCGGGGTCGAGAAGCCGGTGACCATCAAGCTGCTCAATCCGTGCGATCATTGCGGCGCGACCGGTGCAGAGCCGGGGACGAACGTCACGACCTGTCCGACATGCAAGGGCGCGGGCGAAGTGCGCCGCGCGCAGCAGTCGTTCTTCGGGCCGGTCGTGAGTGTCTCCGTGTGTCCGAATTGCGCTGGCGACGGAAAGGTGGTTGCGTCGCCGTGCCGCAAGTGTCGAGGTGAGGGACGCGTGCGAGCGGAAGAACAGGTCAACATCAAGGTTCCCGCTGGAGTCGCTACCGGTCAGTACATGACGCTTCGTGGAGTCGGCAACTCGGGGCCGCGCGGTGGCCAGCGTGGTGATATCCTCGTGGTCTTCGAGGTCGACGAGGACGAACGCTTCGAGCGCGATGGGGAAGATCTGCTTACCGAAGTGCTCGTGACGTATCCGCAACTCGCGCTCGGAGCCGATATCGAGGTGCCGACTGTGACCGGTTCCGTCACACTCCGAATTCCCGCTGCAACGCAGAGCGGCCAGTTGCTGCATCTGCGCGGACGCGGCCTTCCGCGGATCAATGCATCCGGCACGGGCGACCTGCACGTGCGCCTGCAGCTCTGGACTCCTGAAACGCTTACCGATGATGAGACCGAGCTGTTGCGCAGGCTGCACGACATCCGGCCCATCGCACCGGCAAAACGGGAGCGCGGTTTCTGGGCGAAGGTCAAGGAATCGCTCGGAGCGTGAGCGATTCGTGGCGCGCGGTTC
This sequence comes from Gemmatimonadota bacterium, assembly GCA_030946285.1. Classification (GTDB taxonomy): domain Bacteria; phylum Gemmatimonadota; class Gemmatimonadetes; order Gemmatimonadales; family Gemmatimonadaceae; genus Fen-1247. The sequence continues at coordinate 6,019 of JALYYT010000295.1, read as the reverse complement.
GTGTGGAACGGTGCGCCGATCGTGATGCGGTGATGGCCGCGCTGTTCGACGCCGGATCGCAGGGAATTCACGAGGATGGCGACGCTCTCGTGACGCATTTCCCGCCGGAGACGGACGCCGATGATGTGGTCCTTGCCGTGAAAGCCGCAGACCGGAGCGCGTCGGTGTCGGTCACGGACGTGCCGGCGGTCGACTGGAGCGAGTGGCGCGCGAACGTGGACGCGCATCATGTGGGCCGGCTCACGGTCACGCCGCCCTGGCGTGCCGCGGAGTTCGATCCGGCAACGACGATCATCATCGATCCCGCGATGGCGTTCGGTACTGGCGAGCATCCCACAACGCGCGGGATGCTGCGCCTGATGCACCAGGTGATTCGCGATGGCGACACGGTCGCGGATCTTGGCGCAGGCAGCGCAGTCCTCTCGATCGCAGCGGCGAAGCTGGGCGCCACGCGAATCGCGGCGATAGAGATTGACAGCGGCGCAGAAGCGAGCGCCATCGAGAACGTTCGCACGAATCACGTCGAGAGCAGTGTGCGCTATCTCGTCGGAGATGCGATGGTGCTGCTTGCTCTGGTCGCTCCGGTGCGAGTGGTGCTCGCGAACATAGTGTCGTCGGTTCTCGTTGAACTGCTTCCCGGAATCGCGGCGTCGCTCGCGGCCGACGGCGTTGCACTGTTCAGCGGCATACTCGTCGAGGAGCAGTCAGTGATGACCGCCGCGCTCGAGCGGGCGGGGTTCCGCGTGCGGGACACCGACATCGAAGGCGACTGGCTCTCGATCGTGGCGACGTGTCCGGCATGAACGCGGCCGATCGGGCAGCGTTCTTCGTGGATGACGTGTTCACGGTCGGCGCGCAGATACCGCTTTCCGAGGGTGACGCGCAGCACATTACGGTGCTGCGACTAGGGGTCGGGGAACGAGTGGGCCTGCGAGATGGCGCCGGACGCGTCGCTTCGGGATCGCTCGTCCGTCTGGGGCGCCGGAACGCGCTGGTCGAGGTGGATGAAGTCAGCGAAGCTGCCGCGCCTCCAGCCGTACATCTGCTTGTGCCAGTCGCCGATCGCGACCGGATGCTCTGGCTCGCGGAAAAGGCCGCCGAATTGAACGTCGCGAGCTGGCGACCGGTACTGTGGCAGCGGTCCCGAAGCGTTTCGCCTCGCGGTGACGGTCCCACGTTCAGAGCGAAGGTGAGAACACGGATGATCGCGGCACTTCTGCAATCGCGCTCTGCGTGGCTGCCCGAGATCTTCCCCGAGGCCACACCGGACCGCGCGATAGCCGCGTGTCCCCCGGGCGCGCGGCTGGTACTGGAGGCCTCCGGCGGTCCTGTAGCGGCGGTGCGGCTGGCGGCACCGGTTGTGGTCGCCGTGGGTCCGGAAGGAGGATTCGAGCCGGCAGAACTTGCTCTGCTCGCCCAATCCGGCTTCAGCGCCGTGGCGGTGGGATCGGCAGTGCTTCGCTTCGAGACTGCAGCAATCGCTGGGCTGGCGGTGGCCCGAGCCATGCTGGACCCTGGAGTTCCACACGCGGGCGAGGATCATGACTGACGAATCGGAGAATTGCATTTTCTGCAGGATCGCGAGGGGCGAGATTCCCGCGACGATCGTCGCCCAAAACGAGGATGCGGTTGCCTTCAGGGATCTGGACCCCAAGGCACCGGTTCACGTTCTGGTAATTCCACGCAAACACGTCCCGTCGCTGGTGGACGCGACCGATCCCGCTCTGGTCGGAAAGGTGCTGATCCTGGCTGCGGAGGTTGCGGCCCTCGAAGGTCTGAGCGGGGGGTACAGGGTGGTTCTCAACTCAGGGGCCGACGCCGGACAGACCGTCCATCACCTTCACGCCCACGTCATGGGCGGCCGGAAGTTGGCGTGGCCGCCGGGCTGAGATTATTATTATGGGCTGCACATCAACCGTTTCGGGAATACAGGTCAGGGGGCAATAGGGTTTGTCAGAAGTCATCATTCAGGAAGACGAGAACTTCGAGCGCGCGCTCAAGCGTTTCAAGAAGAAGGTCGAGAAAGCGGGAATCCTCGCGGATCTCCGCAAGCATCGCCACTACGAGAAGCCGAGCGAGAAGCGCAAGCGCAAGATGAACGCGGCGACGCGCAAGAATCGCCGTCATCGCGCGATCTAATGTCGGCTCTGGGCGACAAGCTACAGGCCGATCTCAATTCAGCACGCAAGGCCCAGGACAAGGCCGGCGTGCTGTTGCTCGGAACCATACTCTCCGACGTCAAGAACAAGCGCATCGAACTCCGTGCCGACCCTGCTGACGACGATGTGCTCGACGTTCTGCGTAAGGGGATCAAGCGCCGACGCGAGTCAGTCGAGATGTATGACAAGGGCAACCGCAAGGACCTGGCCGACAAGGAGCGCGCCGAAGTCGAGGCCCTGGAGAAGTATCTGCCGGCGCAGGCGAGCGAGGAGGAGATCCGCGCAGCTGTCCGCGCGGCGATAGCCGGCGGAGCCACAACGATGGGTCCTCTCATGGGACGGATGAACGCCCAGTACAAGGGCAAGGCTGATGGAAGCATGATCAGCCGGGTTGCAAAGGAAGAGCTGGCAGTCTCGAAGTAGAATGGCACGCCGGTATGCAGCCGGCGTTTTTTACGGTTAGCGTATAACTGATTAACGATGTAGTGATATGATTATGTTTACTCTCCGCTATGAACTCCAGCTTTTTCGATGATTTCGCTTGCTGATATGTGGCGGATCCTGACCGGATCCTGGACTTGGTGGGTCTCGGGCCCGCTCATCGGGCTCATGGTACCGCTGCTTCTGGTGGTCGGCAACAAGCTTTTCGGGATTTCCAGCAATCTGCGCCACCTTTGCGCGGCGACGACACCGCGCGACAACCCGTTCCTTCGGTACGACTGGAAGCGCGCTGGCGGCTGGAATCTGGTGTTCGCGGCTGGGATCATCGTCGGCGGTTTTGTGGCTGCGCACCTTCTGGACGGCGGCAACGCCGTGCACGTCGGAACGGCGGCGCGCCGCAGTTTCATCGCGCTCGGAATCACCGACGCCTCCGGACTGGTTCCATCGCAGCTCTTCAACTGGACTGCACTGTTGACGATTCGTGGATTCATCATACTCGTCGTCGGTGGTGTGCTGGTCGGATTTGGTACAGCGTACGCGGGAGGCTGCACGTCGGGCCACGCGATAGCTGGACTCGCGGACCTCCAGCTTCCGTCTTTACTCGCCGTAATCGGATTCTTCGCCGGCGGACTGGTGACGACGTGGTTCGTACTTCCGCTGCTGATGTCCATATGAGAGCGACTCGGTCCGCACCGCAAGGCGCTTCTGCTCCGGCAGCATCGATCGTGTCGGACACTGCTGATGATCCTGAAGCAGAGAGCGGCGCTCTCGACACGTCAGTCAAATCGCTCGCTATTTATCTGATCATCGGAATCGTGTTCGGCGTAATACTCGTCAAGTCCGAGGTCGTCTCGTGGTTCAGGATTCAGGAGATGTTCAGGTTCCAGTCCTTCTACATGTATGGAGTGATTGGATCTGCGGTCGTCACAGCTGCGGTCTCGCTCGTGGTCATCCGGCGACTCGGGCTTCGGTCCCTGTCCGGCGAACGCATCGAGGTTCCGCCAAAGCGGATGGGGAACGGCACGCGCTACTGGCTGGGAGGTGCAATATTCGGACTTGGGTGGGGGCTCGGCGGTGCGTGCCCCGGCCCGCTGTTCGCCCTCCTCGGCAGCGGGCTTTCGATAATACTGGTGCCCATGTTCTTTGCGGTCGCCGGGACGCGCCTCTACGGGGCGCTAAGACAGCGGCTCCCGCACTGAGGCGGTCAACAATGAATCGATTCATACAGTCACCTGGCGGAAAGAAAAAATGCTTCTGAGACGATTCTACGACGACAATCTGGCGCAGGCGAGCTATCTGGTCGGGTGCGCTGCCACCGGCGAGGCAATCGTCGTCGATCCCAACCTCGACACACAGCAGTACATCGCAGCTGCCGCGGCGGAAGGTCTGCTCGTAACCCATGTCAGCGAGACCCACATACACGCCGACTTCGTTTCCGGAAGCGTGAGTCTCGCGCGGCAGACAGGAGCTCGGCTGCTGCTGTCGGGCGAGGGCGGCGCGGACTGGCAATATTCGGCGTCGGCACTCGAAGACGCCACGACGCTCCGCGCCGGAGATACTTTCATGGTGGGCAACATCAGATTCGACGTGTTGCACACTCCTGGTCATTCGCCGGAGCATCTCTCCTTCGTGATGACTGATACGAGAGCGACGAGCCACCCGATGGGGGCGCTCACCGGAGATTTCATTTTCGTTGGCGATGTGGGCCGCCCCGACCTTCTCGAGCGCGCTGCTCGTCAGACAGGCACCATGGAAATCTCCGCACGACAGCTCTTCAAGAGTTTACAGAAGTTCCGCTCGCTTCCGGATTACCTGCAGCTCTGGCCCGGACACGGTGCGGGGTCAGCGTGTGGGAAAGCGCTCGGTGCCGTCCCTTCTTCATCGCTCGGGTACGAAAAGATCGCGAACTGGGCATTCGCGATCACGGACGAAAATGAATTCGCTCGAACGGTTCTGGCGGGACAGCCCGAATCGCCACTCTACTTCGCGATGATGAAGCGAATCAACAAGGAAGGGTCGGGTCGACCGCTGACCGGAACTCTTCCGCCTGAACTGCCGGCGGCGGACGTCGATTCAATCGGTGCGGGGCGGAGAACCGTGCTGATAGACATGAGGCCGGCGCCGGCGTTCGCAGCAGGATCCGTGAGGGGTGCGATCAGCATTCCGCTCAACCGAAGTTTCGCGCGCTGGGTGGGTGAATTCGCGCCGTATGACCGCGACATTGCACTCATCGTGGCCGACGGCGACATCGCCCTGCTTTCCACGGCGATCCGTGACCTGGCGCTGATAGGACTTGATCGCGTCACCGGCTATTTCAGCGCGAAGCAGGTTGTCGCGAATGCTCGTGCTTCCGGTACCCTCGAACGCGTCCCACAGCTCTCGGCAACTTCGCTCGTTGACGCGCTCGAGTCAGGCGATGTCGCCGTGCTGGATGTGCGCTCGGATGCGGAATTCGCATCCGGTCACCTTGCTGGTGCGCTCAACATTCCCATGCGCGAGCTCGAAGCACGCTCCCACGAAGTGCCGCGTGAGCGTCCGGTGGTCGTTCATTGCCAGAGCGGTGCGCGATCCGCTATAGCGGTGAGCGTGCTGCGCGCACGAGGCTTCGAGAACGTGATGAATCTCACGGGTGGAATCAGCGAATGGCGACGTGAGCAGCTCCCGGTCGAGCTGGGCGCGGACGGGGTGGTCGCATGAGCCGGATGACACTGACCCCGGCTGTGCTCGGCCTGATCGCCGAGCGTTTCAAGGCACTCGGTGAACCCGCGCGACTCCAGATTCTCCTCTGTCTTCGGAACGGTGACATGACCGTGTCCGACCTCGTCGAGGAAACGGGCCTCGGTCAGGCGAACATGTCCAGGCACCTGCGCATACTTCACAATCTCGGTTTCGTGAAGCGAGAAAAGGATGGACTGTTCGTGTACTACGGCATCGCGGACAACAGCGTGTTCTCGCTTTGCGATGTGATGTGCGGGAAACTTGACAAGGAAGCCCGAACGCGTTCGCGGATACTCGCGAGCTGACCGCACGCGAGCAACACGATGTAAACCCGGCGTTTTCGCCGTCCACCGCCAATACCGTCCGCGAGTTGCCCGGGCCGAAGGTTGACAATGACTGCAAAATCGGGAAAGCCGCGATCCCGCATGGAGACGATCGCGTGGATCGCGCTGATCGTGTTCATCGGTTACCGAATCTGGCCGCAGGGCGCCGCTGCGGTCGGTGTCGCGTCCGCGAATGCGCCGGCGCCAGCGATTCAGCTGAGGACGATGGCGGGTACGCCGATCTCGAGCGACTCGCTTCGCGGGGAAGTCGTGCTCGTCAATTTCTGGGCGACCTGGTGTCCGCCGTGCCGCTACGAGATGCCGGGATTCCAGGCGGTGTACGACCGCCATCACACGGAGGGGTTCACGGTACTCGGG
>JALYYT010000287.1 GCA_030946285.1 Gemmatimonadota bacterium | reverse complement strand
CGGGCGGTTCGCCAGCGCACGCGCAATACACAGGCGCTGCTGCTGGCCGCCCGAGAGTCCAAGAGCGCTGTGGCGAAGCCTGTCGCGCACCTCGTCCCAGAGCGCCGCGCGGCGCAGTGCATCTTCGGCTATGCCGTCAAGTTCCGATCGTGACGTAACCCCGTTGATGCGCGGTCCGTAGACGACGTTGTCGTAGATGGACTTGGGGAAGGGGTTCCAGCGCTGGAACACCATTCCCACTCTCTGACGGAGCGCGACGACGTCGGTGCCGCGCGCATAGATGTCCTCTCCATCCAGGATCATCTCCCCGGTGTGGCTCGTGCCGACTATGGTGTCGTTCATCCGATTGATGGACCGGAGGAAGGTGGACTTGCCGCAACCCGAGGGACCGATGAGTGCGGTGACTGCACGCGGCTGAATCGGCAGCGAGATGTTGAACAGTGCCTGGTTCTTTCCGTAGAAGAACGAGAATTCGCGCGCCTCGATAGCGCCAGCTTCCTCGACAGGTTCGGTCCCGGCCGGCGCAACGCGATGAGCGCCAGTGGCTGCCGTCATCCGAAGCGCCCAGTGATGTAGCCTTCAGTCCGCGCGTCCGAAGGGGTGGTGAACAGGGTGCTCGTTGGAGCTACCTCGACGAGCGAGCCGTTGAGCATGAACGCGGTGCGGTCGGAGACGCGCGCAGCCTGCTGCATGTTGTGCGTGACTATTCCGATAGTCATCGAGGATCGGAGTTCGTACACGAGTTCCTCCACCTTCTGCGTGCTGGCGGGGTCGAGCGATGCAGTGGGCTCATCGAGCAGCAGGACACGCGGTTTTGTGGCGAGCGCGCGAGCGATGCAGAGGCGCTGTTGCTGTCCACCGGAAAGAGCGACGGCGCTGGTGCCGAGGCGATCCTTCACTTCTTCCCAGAGACCGGCGCGCCTGAGCGCGTCCTCGACAATGTCGTCAACTTCACGCCGGGGAGGCATGCCTCCATCCCGCACGCGGAGTCCGGCCGCGACGTTGTCGCGTATCGAAAGGGTCGGAAACGGGGTGGGACGCTGGAAAACCATACCGATATGGCGACGCACCGCGATCGCGCTGGTTCCTTCACCGTAGATCGGCATGCCGTCCAGGATGACATTGCCGGATACTCGCGTGTGCGGCGCGGTCTCGTGCATTCGATTCATGCATCGGAGCAGCGTGGACTTTCCGCACCCGGAGGGACCAATGATCGCGGTGACGCGGGACTCCTCGAGTTCTAGGTCAATGTCGCGTATCGCCGCATGCTCACCGAAGTACGCGCTCACGCGCTGCGTAGCGAGACATACGGTCCGCGCGGCAGTCTCATCCCGTGCGACGCGTGCGTCGGCGCGCGGAACGACGAGCCTGGGAACCACGAGCTCTCCATCCGCGGTCCGCGTGCGCTGAGTGGCCGGCGCGTCCATGAGCGATTCGGGATGATGCGTTGGCATTGGTATTTCCATCATGTCAGTCCACCACGACGCCGAAGCGTGAGCGTGTCGCGTATCGAGCAGCGACACTGATGATGAGAACCATTCCGATCAGCACAAGCGCGCCAGCCCACGCAAGTGAATGCCACTCGTCATACGGACTTATTGCGTACGTGAAGATCTGAAGCGGAAGCGCGGCGATGGGCTTGCTAACTGCGGTGGACCAGAATTGATTGCCGAATGCAGTGAAGAGCAGCGGCGCAGTTTCGCCCGCGACGCGTGCCACGGCAACGAGTGCCCCGGTGACGATTCCCGGTGCGGCGGTACGCAGCACGACCGAAAGCGAAGTTCGCCAGCGCTGGTAACCGAGCGCGAGTGCGGCCTCACGCATGGAGTTCGGAACTGTTCCGATCATCTCCTCGGTGGTCCGGGTGACCAGCGGAATCATCATGACTCCGAGCGCAATGCCGCCGGACAGCGCGGAGAAGTGTCCCGCAGGGCGAACCAGCAGTTGCCACGCGAAGATTCCCATGACGATGGAAGGGAGTCCGTTGAGTACGTCAGACAGGAACCTTACGGTGTTGGCAAGCTTCCGGGCTCGATGTTCCGCCAGATAGAGGCCGGCGCCGATGCCGACCGGCAATCCTACTGCGGACGCGATTCCAATGAGAATGAGTGTCCCGACAATGGCGTTCGCCATGCCGCCGCCAGCTTCACCCACGGGGCGCGGTGTCTGTGTGAAGAATGACGGTCCAATGGATGCCGCTCCGGCTCTCACCAGATGAAGCAGGATGAAAAGCAGCGGTAGTGTGGCGAGCACGGCGGCGATGTAGGTAAGCGATACCATGGCCGCGCTCTTCGCGCGCCGTCGCCGTCTGTTGCCGATCGTGGAGCGTGGGACGATGGAGGTGCTCATGAACTCGCCCCGCGTTCGACGCTCCAGACGAGCCATCTCGCGATCGCGTTCACCACGATTGTGATCATAAACAGCACCGCTCCGACTGCCATCAGCGCCGAGAGGTGCAGGTCGTTCGTCGCCTCACTGAATTCATTGGCGATCAGGGATGCCATCGTATAACCTGGGGCGAGCAGCGAAGCCGAAATTTCGGCGCGATTGCCGATGACCATCGTCACAGCCATCGTCTCACCGAGCGCGCGCCCCAGTCCGAGAATGATTCCGCCCACGATGCCCGAGCGTGCGTTCGGAATAACGGCGTCCCGGATCATCTCCCATTTCGTGGCGCCGAGCGCGAGTGCGGCTTCGCGCTGTGCCCGCGGAACCGCGCGCAGCACTTCGCGAGAGACTGCCGAGATGTACGGCAGTGCCATTATCGCGAGGATGACTCCAGCAGCGAGCATGCTCGGCCCGTACGCCGGGCCGGTGAAGAACGGTGTGCTTCCGAGGTGAAGCGTGTCGCGCAGGAACGGGATCACCGGATCGCGCAGCAGCGGGATGAGGACGAAGATTCCCCATAATCCGTACACGACACTGGGTATCGCCGCAAGCAGATCGACGAGGAACGCGACCGGTTGCTGCAGCCAGCGCGGCGCGAACTCCGAGACGAAGATCGCGACGCCGAGCGCGAGTGGCGTCGCAAGAATGAGAGCGAGAATTGACGACACGATCGTACCGAAGATCGCAGGCGCGGCGCCGAACTTTCCGGCCGGCACGTCCCATTCGCTCGACGTCAGGAAGCTGAGGCCAAAAGCATGAAACGCGGGCCACGCCGCACGTCCAATCTCGATCGCGAGCAAGAGGAGAAGCAACGGAATGCACGCCGCGAACAGCGTGGTGATCGCCACGTACAGGCGATCACCGATGTTGGACGTGAAGATGCTGCGCGCATCACGCGAGGGAGGCTGTGGGGCCGATGTCTGCCCCACAGCCGGTGCAGAGACAGCTGAAGCGCTCACGCGCCGCCGATATTGAGAGTCGAGATCCTCTCGACGAGCCGCGCGCGAAGCTTGTCCGGCAACGGGGCGTAGTCGAGGGCAGCAGCGCTCTGGTAGCCGGTCTGATATGACCAGCGAAGGAAGTCGGCCAGCTCCTTCCCCTTGGTCGCGTCACGCTGATTTTTGTAGACAAGCAGCCATGTCATCGAAGCGATCGGGTAGGCGCCCTTGCCTCCGGCATTCACGAGCGACAGACGGTAGTCCGACGACGCGGAGAGTGTATCGGCCACGGCCGCAGCAGCGGCGGTCACCGATTCGATTGATGGCTCGACGAATTCGCCCGACGCATTCCGGATGGAAGCGTACGGGAGCGAATTCTGCTTGGCGTAGGCGAGCTCCACGTATCCGATGGCACCAGGCGTCTGCTTGACCTGGCCCGAGACGCCCTCGTTGCCCTTGCCGCCAAGTCCTATGGGCCACGCGACTTCCTTGCCCGCTCCCGGACCAGCCTTCCACGTCGGGACGGCGGCCGAAAGGAAGCTCGTGAATATGTAAGTCGTACCACTTCCGTCCGAACGATGTACGACGAGTATGTCCTTTGCGGGGAGTGCCACGCCCGCGTTGAGCGAAGCAATCGCGGGCGCGTTCCATTTTGTGACGCGACCCGTGAAGATATCGGCCAGCACGGCGGGTGTGAGTTTCAGCGCAGTCGTCACACCGGGCAGGTTGTAAGTGACGACAACGGCGCCCATCACGGTGGGAAAGTGCAGGATGGGTCCGCCCTTGGCAGCGGCCATCTCCGCATCACTCATCGGCGCATCCGAAGCGCCGAAATCCACCGTCATCTCACTGAGCTGGCGTATTCCGCCGCCCGAGCCGATCGACTGGTAGTTGATCTTCACTCCGGTCCTGGCAGCGTAGTCACTGAACCACTTCGAATAGATCGGATATGGGAAGGTCGCGCCAGCTCCCGTGAGCCCCTGACTTGTGGTTGAGGCGACGTTGTTCGCAGGCGTGGGCGTCTTGCTGCTTTCGCTCGAACAGGCAGCCATGACTCCGGCCATTCCGCCTGCAACCGCGATCATCGCGGCGACTCTCCATCTATTCACTCAGTTCTCCTGTGGTGGTTGTTGGGAAGTGCTGGACAACCTACGAAAGCTAGACCACAGAGGTCAGACTGGGCCGATGAACGTGTAACGGAGTTGTCACAACGACATTTCGCGTGCCGCGCAGTTCTGATCCGGACTGTTGAAAAGGCCGGCAACCCAATGGGGATTGCCGGCCCTGACTCCGGCTGAGCCGGAGCGATCACCAATGTGCTTTCGCTCGGATGATTTCCCCTAGAAGTTCGCGACCCAGTGCATGAAGTAAGTCTTCACAGGCGCCGCGGGCGACCCATTCGCGGGCGTTACTTCCTGGTAGTCGAACGAGAACGATGAGCGCTTGTTCAGATCATAGGTCACACCGCCGATGAAGGTATTTACCTTCGGGCTCGTCGCCGTATTCGGCGTGACCTGGTCGCAACGCACCACGAACCCGATCGGAATACCAGCCTTGGGATCTGCCATCAGGAACGGTTTGGCGACGATGTATCCGGAAACCAGACGGCCGGTGCTGTCCGACACACCACGCGGTGAAGCCGCAGTGTTGGCGCCCGTATCAATCCCGTCCTGGCGCTGTGCGTAATCAACGCCGACGACTAGCCGGGGATCACGAATCCCGACGAATCCGCCGTAACGATTTCGATCCAGGCCCGCACCTACCGGGCCCACCTGGCCTGCTCCCCCGGAAACGAACTTGCTTGCGAGCGCGCCACGGTACACCCATCCGTCAATCGCGAACGACTTGAGGTACGACACGTCGCTCGTGCCGAGCGGCGTCAGCGTGACTCGAGCCTGGTAATCCTTGAACCGATCCGTTTCGCGCGACGCGTAACCAGGTCCGTTCGTGATGGCCGTGTAGATCTCTCCCATCTTGTTCGGGAAGCTCACGATGCCGGCGATTCCTGCAT
>JALYYT010000281.1 GCA_030946285.1 Gemmatimonadota bacterium | reverse complement strand
TGTAACGATTCAAAAGACTATCGCTCTACTTCACAGGCAATGGAGGACGAAATGGACGACAAATACAAGGATCCGACGCTTTCGCACGCCGACCACCACACCACCGCTGGCGACGAGATTGGAGAGGCCGCTGGAGGAGTGTCCGGAGTGGTAGCCGGAGCAGCGATCGGATCGCTCGGCGGGCCCGTCGGTACGGTCATCGGCGGTATAGCAGGCGCGATTGGCGGCTGGTGGGCGGGGAGAGCGGTGTCGGAAGCCGCGAGTTCCTACACGGAAGGAGACGACGCGGTTTATCGTAATCACTACGACAGCTCACCGAACCGCCTGGCCGATCGTGACTACGAGTCCGTGAGCCCGGCTTACCGGCTCGGGCATCTTGCCGCAATGAATCCGGAATATCGCGGCAAGCCGTTCAACGACGTCGAGAGTCACCTTCAGCAGGGCTGGGACGGTACCGCCAGCAAGACTCACGGCGACTGGAATAACGTCCGCGGATTTGCGAGCGACGCCTACGCCCGTAGCGCGAACAGCCTCGACCGACAGACGCTTCGCGATCAGGCGAACGACGCAGCAAATGATGACGCGCGCCGGCTCGACGACGCTGGCAATGTGAAGTATAGCTGACCCAGCTTGCCCGGGGAAAAGGCGCAGGTCGCGACGTTCGCGGCCTGCGCCTTTTTGTTGTCACATGTATGCGTCCCCGTTCAATCGTCTATGTCGCCGCCACTCTCGGCCCAGGCGCGGAAGCCGCCGGTGAGCGAGCTGACCTTGTCATAGCCCATCTGTCGAAGAGTGTCCGCCGCCAGAGCCGATCGCGACCCTCCGGCACAATAGACGACAATGTCGCTGTCGCGACTGACCGTTCCCTCTATCTTGTTTTCCAGCTGCCCGCGGGGGAGGTGTATCGCCGAAGCAACGTGACCAAGGTTCCACTCATTGGGCTCACGTACATCCAGAAAGACAGTACCGCCCTGGCCCTTCCGCACGATTGCCTGCGCCGCGTCTATCTCCGTGATCCGTGCCTTGGCTTCGTTTACCAGGTCGCTTCCGCTCTTCATGATCAAACTTCCACTGTTAGAGTGAGTGCGTCAGCGTCGAGCGACGCGATGGCGCCGAGTGGAATGGTCCACTGATCGTCAACATGACCCATCGGAATGCCGGCTACGCAGGGAATATCGAGCGCATCCGCGAATTCGAGGAGTACATCGTCCAGCGTACGGTTCATTCGTGAGTCACCCGGCGATTCGTCCGCGTCGCAGTCGGTGCAATATCCAAACACAAGCGCCTGAAGCCGCGATAGTTCGCCGGCGAGTGACAGTTGAGTGAGCATTCTGTCAATTCTGTACAGACCTTCGTTGGTGTCCTCGAGAACTAGGATTGCACCGTCCAGATCCGGCAGGTAAGGCGTGCCTGCGAGCGATGAAATGAGCGAAAGGTTACCACCCGCCAGCCGCCCGCGAGCGGTGCCTCCGCGAATGACCCGCGCCGATCCAACACGGCCGCACGAGTCCTCCATTGATACGATCGCACGTTCGAACGAGTCGCGGGAAAACGGTGTCAGACGGGTTCGTGCATTTGGTGCGTGGTACGTAACGATCTCGCAGGCTCGTCCCACAGCGGCATGCAGCGCCGATATGTCTGAATATCCGATTACCGGCTTGGGATGGCGGCGCATGGCGTCGTAATCGAGGTGATCCAGAATTCTCATTACACCGTAACCACCGCGAAGACACCAGATAGCGTCCACCGAATCATCACGCAGCGCTGCGTTGAAGTCGGCGGCGCGCTGAGCATCTCGAGCCGCGAAATAGCTGTAACGATCCAGCACGTGCTCGCCGAGCGAGCACTCCCATCCCAGCGCGCTCGCCGTGGATATCGCCGTGTTCACATCGCTCTCTCCGACCAGGGGACCAGACGGGGCAACGAGCGCAATGCGCGCCCCGGCACCAGTCGTTCGAACGCGCGTATAGCCGGTAATTGGCACGTGACTGTCAGTTCATTGGTTGAAACGACGAACCTGTTCCCATTAACAAATGTGGCACATGCGTTGCCAGTTTTCACGTCACTTACGGAAACAGTCTTTTGACTTCAACGCAGGGGATTGCAAATGGCTTCACGGGACAGCCGCAGGAATTCGAACACGAGCTCGGGCAGAGGCGACGATCCGAATGGTAACGACAGCGGCTCGGCTTCGAACTCGGATTTGAATGCATCGTCGGGCTCGGACCAGGACAGGGAACTCAGCATGGGCGGATCACAGGGAACCAGAGACGAAAGGCGCAACGCGTCATCCTCCGGACAGTCTTCCGACAGCTCACGCGAAGGCGGCTACGGCGCGGATTCCGGTTATGGAGAAGGGTCGGGCACCAGCGGCTCGACCTCAGGCCGGTCCAGCAGCCAGAACCGGGACATGAACGACGATTCGGATATGGACTCGCTCGATAGCCGCGACGCCAGCAGTTCCTCGAGTCCGGGCGGCTCAAATCGCGATTCGTCGAATCGGGATTCGGCTGACGGGAGCGACAGTTCCTCAGGCAAGTCTGGTCAGAAGGGCCAGTCCG
>JALYYT010000263.1 GCA_030946285.1 Gemmatimonadota bacterium | reverse complement strand
GATCGGGCAGGACGACGGAAAGAAAGGATTCGATCGCGTGAAGGGAGAAGCCTGCTCGCTCTACCTCACCACACCGCAGAACATCGACGAGCTGGCGGCTGGCATCGTCGCGCGCGGAGGCGCGATTGCGTCGGGGCCCGAGGACACACCGTGGGGCGTGCGGTTGATCCGGCTGCAGGATCCCGACGGATTCAAGTTCGCGATATCGTCTCCAAGAAAGTAGAGCGACGATTGTTCCGGACACGTCAGGACGAGCTTCCGTTCGTCCCCGCGATTCATTCAGGAGAACCTTGTCGAGGATACGAAATCGGCGTGACTCGCCTCGCCACGGAGCTCACCGATAATGCAGATTTGCAAGACGAGCTGTCAGCGTCGGGCTGATCGCATGGGATACCCGCAGGCAGCTCGAACCTCTTCCAAAGGTGGCCATGTCCGGTACCGCTCCGCTCACTAACGCCGGTGTGCGATTCCCACCACCCTTCGTTTACATCGCCGGGCTTTGCCTGGGATGGCTGCTCGATCGTTACGTCATGATGCTGCCCATACCCACGACTGGCGATGGTATCGTGTGGAAGATCGCCGATCTCCTCATCGTCGCCGGAATACTGCTCTCCGTCTGGGGAATTGCGACGTTTCGTTCTGCGCAAACCTCCATCGTTCCGAATCGAAGCGCCAGCCGGCTGGTAACTTCGGGTCCGTACCGCTTCACGCGCAATCCGATGTACACCGGACTCGCGATGGCCTACGCTGGCATTGCGCTCCTCATCGGATCGTACTGGCCCTTCATTTTACTCGTCGTCGTTCTGCTGATCATTCTCCGGCTCGTGATTCTGCCGGAGGAGCGATATCTGGCGCAGGCTTTCGGCGCCGAGTACGCCGGTTACTGCGCGCGCGTACGACGCTGGGTGTAGCGTCCTCCGGGCGAGCTGCTCGAATGGGACACGCCCACCGACCCTGCCGATTCCATTCACCGCGAATCGCTACGCCGAAGATTTTATCGAGGTGCTTCGCATCTGAAACCAGTGGCGACCGAAGGTGCGCGACCCATCTGCGACATCAGGGCAGGCCGAGTACGACGACGGTGGCCGCCGAACTCTTCGTCTGCCAGGTCATCGGGGCGTCGAGTCCCGACGCGACGGCGACATATTGCTTGCCGCCAGCGGAATACGTAATGACGCCGCCTCCGACCGGCTGACCAGTGTTGTACCGAAACAGGATTGCCCCGCTGTGTTGATCGAAGCCGAGTATGTTCCCGCTCAAGTCCGCAGAGAAGACCAGACCGCCCGCCGTAGCTGTCACGCCGGCGACCATCGGAGCCGGTGATGCGTAACGCCACCGGACTGTGCCGTCGTCCGCATCGATCGCGGTGATCCAGCCCCGCCGTTGGTCGAGCGGATCCATCACGCCGAATGGATGAATGAGCTTGGCGCTACCTGTCCACGGAATACCAAGCTTGTTCTTCAGCTTCTGCGGTGGATCCACGCGTACCGTGCTGCACCAGTCTACCGAGCCAACGTAAAGCATGTTGGTCTCGGGTGAGTACGACGGACCGTTCCACTCGACCCCGCCCTGCACTCCCGGACAGAAGCGCGTTCCGGATTCCGTCAGCGGCGTCGCAACATCGAGTAGAGTCGTAACAGGAGTGCTGTAGAGAATTGTTCCATTCTCCCTGTCCACACCGTAAACGTGCCCGTCCTTTCCCGCCTCGGCGACAATCCGCTTCTGACCACGAGTGGTAAGCAGTAGCGGCGCTGAAGCAACGTCCCAGTCGTGAAAGTCCCGTTTCAGCAACTGATAGACATGCTGCAGCGCGCCAGTCCTTGCGTCGAGCCCGACCACGGAATACGTGTAGAGATCGTCCCCGTCGCGCACCTGCTGCAGGAAATCCGGCGCCGCATTCCCTGTGGGTATGTAGATCGTGCCAGCGACGGTGTCGATGGTATACGATGTCCACGTCGTGCCGCCGCCACGTGGAACGGCGTTCGTTTCGGCGGGCCATGTCAGACTCGCAGTTCCAGCGCGCGGTACCAGGTCGAAGCTCCACACGCGCGCGCCGGATCGTGCGTCGAAGGCCATCATGCGTCCGGTCACGGCGAAGTTGTCGCCACCAGCGTTGCCGATGTAAACCAGGCCGTGCCATGCCACGGGCGCTGCGGGAAATGTCTCTCCCCTCTTCACGTCACCCGCAAGGACGTTCCACACTTCTTCACCGGTATTGGCATTCATCGCGTACACACGACCATCGTTCGCGCCACGAAAGAGTCGTGGACCATCGGGCGTCGCAAGATACGCAACGCCGCGATTCGTCTTCAGATCATAGTCCGGCCTTGGGGCATACGCGTAGGTGTGACGCCACTTGAGCCTGCACGTAGCAGCATCGATCGCGTAGGTATTGTTGGCGGTCGTCAGGTACATCACCCCACCGACAACAATCGGCCCGGACTGCATCGGCGTCTGCTCGTTCGTCGCGAATCTGCACATCTGCACTAGCGACGCGACGTTCGTAGTCGTTATCTGGGAAAGAGTCGAGTACCGGACGCTGGCAGCGTCGTTGTTGTACGCTGGCCAATCCGTTGTTGAATTCGGCGCGAGGATTACGCCACCATTCGACGCGAACGCCGGCCCTCGCTCGGTGGAGGAGGCCCCGCGCGGACGTGTATCGACCGGACTCTTGAGGAACGGCAGATACTGCAGATAGGAACAGCCGCTGACGTTCAGCGTAAGCAGAGCAGCGATTCCCATCCGTTGGAGTTGCTTCATTGCGGCCTGGCGAAAATGGAGTCTCGCTCCAACGGCAGTCGTGGAGCGGAGAAGACGGCTGTCCCCACCCTTGTCACGGCACTTTGCGTTCCAAGAGCGAGCCGCAGGCCGCCGTTGGTCCTCACTCGTCCTGCCGCAGCCGGACCGCGAGCGAAAGCTCCAGCGTTTCGTCCGCAGCGAGTTCCCTCCATCGACGCGTGAGATCCTGCATTCGGTCGCGGACGCGCCGGATCTCCTCGTCGGTGAGATCGCGGACTACCTTGTATCCGCGCGACGAGGCGTACACCCGCGCATGCTCATTCATCTGCTCGGCGGTCCACTCCGCACCGAGCGCCCGCTGCAAGTCGAAAAATCCGACGATCTGTTCTACCGTTATCGCCTCGTCGGGAAGTTTGCCGCGCGCCGTCTTTCCCGATGTCTCATTGATGTCCCAGCCTGCGGCCACCAGTCCGAAGAATCCCTGCGTGAAACCCAGCTCGGTCTCGACCACGTAGTGCGTGATGTCGTGCGATGGAAAAACCGAAGCAAGCGATCCCTGCTGGCGCTGCCACGATGATGTACCGTCATCACGATCGCAGCGAAGTATCGCGCTGCCATCCTTCCGCTTCGTGAGGCGTATGATCACCGGTAGGCGGTGGTGATGGTCTGCACTCGTGTGCCGTGTCGCGAAAGAAGGTAGTTCACGAAATCGCCTACTATCGGACTGGGCTTGCGCGAGCCGCGCGTAACGACACGCGCGCTCAGCATCGCCGATTGTGAATCCCACTCGACGTTCAGCGCGCCGCGCGCGGAATCCGAACTATGCAGCTTCATCCATCCAGGCGCTCGGCCAGGTTGCTTCTCGCTCGTGACCTGGAGCCCGTACTTGTCTATCCGCTTGTCGTTCGCGATCGCTTCGCGCAGACTCGCGCCCTTCGTGCAAAGCACCTGAACAAGGATCTGCATCGAATCCTCCAGACAGCGGGTGGCTACACGGGCTTCGGCGGCCCCTGCAGTGGCAGTTCCAGCATGAGTTCCGAGGTACTGGGCTCACTCGTGTAATACAGCCTGAGGCGATCAAGGACCACCGGCTCCGTGATCCTTACGGCGAGCAGCGAGTCGAGCGTCGCTTTCGTCAGAGTCTTGTAGAGATTGAGCGTGACGTGTGGCGAGAAGGCGAATCTTGGTCGTGCGAAATGCAGTCCGCTCGCCCCGATCCGATCGTGAAGCTGACGGATCGCGCCGTGCGCGGAAACAGGAAGCACAACGATCTGGGTCGCCGGAAAGCGCTCGGGCTTGCCGAGGTCCAGCGTGATGGGTGGCGTGGTACTCGTTATGGGTTCGAGCCGTTCCCACATAAGCTCGACCGACGTGTCCGCAGCGAGCGGTCCGAGCCCCGACGATCCCGCCAGTGTCAGATGCGGTCTGTGGGAGCGCGCGAGCTTGGGATCATGCTGCTCGGCGATCTTCTGAATGCGGTCGGCGACGGCTCCCGTGAGCTCGCCGAGTATGAAGATGCCGGACGGAGTAGCCACGCGAGGAAGATAGTATCTTAAGCAAATGCTCAATATCGACCTTACGGGCAAGCGTGCCCTCGTAGCCGGCGTCGCCGACGACGGTGGATTCGGATTCGCGATCGCGAAGTGTCTGGCCATGGCCGGTGCGACTGTGTGTGTAGGGACCTGGCCGCCGGCGCTCAACATCTTCATGAACCTGCTCGAGCGCGGAAAGATGGACGAGTCCCGGAAGCTGCCGGACGGCTCGACGTTCAGCTTCGAACGCATCTACCCTCTGGACGCGGCCTATGACACGCTTGCGGACGCACCGGAAACGATTCGGACGAACAAGCGGTACAAGGATCTGGGCGACTTTTCCATAGAAGGACTGGCTGCCAGTCTGACGGCTGATTTCGGCGAGAAGCCGCTGGACATCGTCGTTCATTCGCTCGCGAACGGATCGGAAGTGAAGAAGGCGCTTCTCGATACGAGCAGGGCCGGATACCTGGGGGCCGTGGGAGTGAGTGCCTACTCGATGATCGCGCTTTCATCCAAACTGGCGCCATTGATGCGCGATAATGGCGCCTTTCTGTCGCTGACTTACATGGCTTCGGAGCGTGCGATCCCGGGGTATGGCGGCGGGATGTCATCCGCGAAAGCCGCTCTCGAGAGCGATACGAGAGTCCTGGCGTACGAGATCGGGCGTCGTTACGGGCATCGGGTCAACACGATATCGGCGGGCCCGTACGCATCACGCGCGGCGAGCGCAATCGGGATCATCGAGCGGATGGTGGATTACTGCGAAGCGAACTCGCCCCTTCCGCAGAAGCTCGAGGCGAGTGAAGTGGGATCGGTCGGCGCATTTCTGTGCTCACCGCTCGCGAGCGGAATAACGGGCACCACTGTGTACGTGGACAAGGGCTACCACGCCATGGGAATGGCGACCACTGCGCTGGAGTAGGGGAATCGGACCCGGCCTCACAACTGGCGTGTAACAGCAGCCCATGATTCCTGCGAATCGCGCGCGGGCCTTCGTCCCCATGCTCGCGCTGGTACTGGCGTACGGCTGCATGCCGTCGCCGACCCTTACGCCACTACCCGCGTCGTCCGGCAATCCTGCGGATTCCGGCCGCGCGGGCGGTCCACACGTGACGGTAAAGCCATACGCTGAGGTGATTCCGAAGAACGCGCAGACGCGCTCAGGCCTGTTCGTCACGCATCGCGTCGGGGACACGCTCTACTTCGAGATTCCGCCCCGGGAACTCAACCGGGACATGCTTCTGGTCGGCAGGTTCGCGCGAACCGCGGCCGTTGACGCGAGCAATCCGTTCGGCGCATACGGTGGAGATGAGTTCGGTGAGCGCACGCTGCGGTGGGAGCGATCGGGGAGCCGCATCATTCTTCGCTCGCCCTCGTTCGCGATCATGGCCGACAGTTCGCTCCCGATCTACCGCGCGGTGCAGACGGGTAGTTATGCACCCATCATCGCGATCTTCGACATCGCCGCATTCGGCCCTGACAGCTCAGCGGTAATTGACGTCACGCGTCTCTATACGACCGACGTTCCGGAGTTCGCGGCGATCCACGGCCAGGTGGACGACAAGCGCTCATACATCGAGAGCGCGGTCGCGTTTCCCGACAATGTCGAGATCGAGGCAACGCAGACCGGCATACCGCAGCCGACAGGCGCGATCTCGAGCGCCCGGGATCGGGAGTCCGCGATCAGCGTGCTCGCGCACTGGAGCATGGTGCGGCTTCCTGCTTTTCCCATGACTCCTCGGCTCGCAGACGATCGCGTCGGATTTTTGAGTGTCACGCGAACCGACTACGGAACGCAGCAGTACCGTTCGGTCGAGCGCGTGTACATCAACCGCTGGCGGCTCGAAAAGAAGGATCCGTCGGCCGCCGTATCCGATCCCGTCAAGCCGATCGCGTACTTCATCGATCCCGCGACCCCGGATCAGTGGAAGCCGTGGATAAGGAAAGCTGTGCTCGACTGGCAGCCCGCGTTCGAGCGCGCCGGCTTTTCGAACGCGATAATTTCGATGGATCCGCCATCGAATGACCCAGACTGGTCGCCGGACGACGTTCGTCACACGGTGATACGCTGGCTTCCATCCACTGTGGAGAATGCAGTCGGTCCGCACGTCGCGGATCCGCGCACAGGCGAGGTACTGAACGGGTCTATACGGATCTTCCACAACGTCCTCAATCTCAATCGCGACTGGTACTTCACACAGGTAGCGCCGCTCGATCCGCGTGCGCAACACTGGCCGATGCCGGATTCGTTGATGGGCCGCATGGTCGAGTTCGTAGTCGCGCACGAGATCGGACACACGCTAGGCCTCACGCACAACTTCAAGGCGAGCGCGATGTATCCCGCGGATTCGGTCAGGTCGCGAACGTGGGTGCACAGCATGGGGTTCACGCCGAGCGTGATGGACTATGCCCGATACGACTATGTGGCGCAGCCATCTGATTCCATTGGCGTGAATGATCTCGTCGCGCGTGTGGGGCCGTACGATACCTTCGCGATCATGTGGGGATACAAGCCGGTGCCCGGCGCGCACAATCCGGAGCAGGAACGCCCTGCACTCGATTCCATCGCGCGAATGCAGGACAGCGTGCCGTGGTACAGGTTCGGTCATCTCGCCGAAACCCGTGCGGACAATCCTGATCCGACTGACGAAGCTGAAGCGGTTGGCGACGCGGATGCGGTGAAGTCAACAGGCTACGGCGTGAAGAACATCGAGCGCATCATGCCGATGCTGTTGCGCGTGACCCAGAAACCAGGCGAGGACAACTCGGATCTCGCCGAGATATACGAGAGGCTTGTCGGGCAGTGGGCGGACGAGATGACGCACGTCGCGAACATCGTCGGTGGCGAGATAGCCGATACGAAATACGGCGCGCAGCCGGGCTCCGTATTCACGCCCGTGAGTCGAGAGCGCCAGGTGGAGGCGATACGTTTTCTGACGGAGAATGTGTTCCATACTCCGTCCTTCTTCCTCGACAGATCGGTGACGAGTCGGATAGAACCGAGCGGTTCGCTGTCGCGGATCAACGACGCACAGGGTCGTATTCTTCACGCGCTGCTGGATGATTACAAGCTGCAGCGCATGATCGAGATCTCGTCGCACGGTGGCGTGTCGTACACCGTGCCGGAGATGCTTGCGGATGTGCGTCGAGGGATATGGGCAGAGCTTGGCGACCGGTCAGTCGTGATTGACGTGTACCGGCGCAATCTGCAGCGCGCGTATCTCGATCAAATGGATCAGAAGATCAACGGATCGCGCGGCGAAGGTTTCACGATCGTCATGACGCCGAATCCCGCGCCGGGCCCGCGCCGCAGGCTTCCATTGAACAGTCCGGCTGCGATGGCGGACGCGCGGTCGTCGATGCGCGCGGAGATCGTTGCGTTGAGAGCCGAGGTGATCGCGGCGATGCCACGAGCGGCTGATGCCGCAACGCGGGCGCATCTGGCTGATGCGAAGGTGATGATGGACCGGATACTGGACCCGAACCGGTAGCGTGCTGAAGGCAGGTCACGCTGTCTACCAATCCGTCATCCTCGCCTGCGCCGAGGACGACGAGCGTTACTACTGTTGCGCCGGCGAGTTGATATCGAACATGAAACGCTTGACGACGAGCATGGGTACGTCTCGCCCATCCACTTTTCCGGGGATGAATTGCATTCTGGGAAGTGCGTCCGCGACCGCCTTGACGAAGGCCTTGACGGCGTCGTCCTCCAGCACCGGTACCTCGCCGATGTGTCTCGTCGGATCCGTACCCACGTAGGCGGTTGGTCGCTCCTTCCACGCACGCACTCCGCGAACCTTGAAGGTCATCATGTCGGCGTGACCTGTGGAGTCTATGACGAACTCCGCGTCCACTGCGCCGGAGAATCCGACCTTTCGCGGTGCGTAAGGATAGAGCGGGTTGACGCTGCCCGGTGCCGTCCGCGCCGGTGTGATAGCCGGTGGCGACGCGGCAGTGGCGGAGTCGTTTGCCGGCGCCTCGGTGTTTGCGACACCGAACGCGAATGTCTCGGTTATCTCCTCGGCCACGTTCATGCCGTTCTTTCGTGCAGGTGTGTATCTCATCGCGGGCAGAGCTTCACGCACTGATGCCACGAATGGCGCGGGCGCATTGTCCTCGAACATCGCCGATGCGGTATCCACAATTCCGGTGCGTTCCACGATGAACTGTGCTGTGATCCTGACGTCCCCGTGCTGCAACGTCGCACCCACCGGGTATCGTGGCCGCACCCCGTCCGCGTGCGTCGCGTGCGAGTCCACCTCGGCGGCGGTGTAGATCCTGCCCGTCGGGTCGGGGGCGGCTGCCTGGGCGCGCGCGATCCCAAGCGGCGGCATGAGCACTGCAATGACCGCGACTGTCCGGGATGCGTGACCGATCCTGCTCCGCATGCTTGTTCCTCGAATCGTGGGAGGAGGACAATATACAGTCCCTCTCCGGCTCAGCGGACAGGAAAAAACGGTCGGTTCGGGCGATCCTTGGTCATCCTCCCCGAAGGCGTGAACGGAAAGAGTCGTCATCCTCGCCGAAGGCGTGGATCCACGGCGCGTCACTCTGGTTCGTAACCGTCACGTTGCAGGAGTATGAAGCCGTGCACGCGAGCCTCGCGGTCATTGTTCGCACAGCAAAGCGTGTAAATGCGTGACCTGATCAGGAAGTCGAACAGCGCATCCGTTACGGCATGCCCGAGTCGACCATTTTTGCGAGCGGTATGGATGCAGGCGACGTGTAGTTCCTCCTGCGACGCGACGGTTAGTATTCGAACGACGCGCCGTGGGTCCACGCCTGCGGCGAGGACGACGGGCTCTACTCCTGCGACGTGACGGTCAGTATTCGGACGACGCGCCGTGGGTCCACGCCTGCGGCGAGGACGACGAACGCGACGCGCCGGGGGTCCCGGCCTTTGGCGAGGACGACGGGTTGTTACGCCAATTCCTTGTCGCGCCTCACTGGAACCCGCTTTCCCTTGATGTGTGTCGCACGCAGCGTCGTCACGATGTCATCGGCTATCTCATCCGGTACTTCGACAAGCGAGAAGCGATCGAAGATTTCTATCGCGCCGATCGAGTCGGCGTCTATCTGAAGTTCGTTCGCGATCGCGCCGACGATATCGCCGGGACGGATCTTGGCCTTGCGACCTGCACCGATGTAGATCTTCGCGACTTCCCATGCCGGCTTGCGCTTGGTGCCGGCCACGGTGCGCGGAGGCTTGCCTTCGCGTTTCGGCCTGTCGTGCGAACTGCCACTACGATCAGTCGGCGTGCGCGTGACAGGAATCTCTTCTTCGGCTTCGTTCTTGTCGTTGCCACTTGCCTCGTGGGCCATCTTCACTGCAGCAGCAGCGACGTCCATCACGTCGTAGTCGCCGTCGGCGAGGACTTCGACCACGCGACGGTATTCGTCCATCTCGCCGCCGATGAGAATTTCCTGCAGCGTCGCACGCGTCAACTCCATGCGTCGGACACGCATGTCCGCCACTGTGGGAATCGACGCGATCTCGATCTTCTGCCTGGTTATGTTCTCGATGTTCTTGAGGAACCGGTGCTCCCTCGGCTCCGCAAGCGTTATCGCGACGCCCTCGCGGCCTGCGCGACCCGTTCTGCCAATGCGATGCACATACGCATCAGGCGACGTCGGCACGTCGTAGTTGAACACGTGCGACAGGTGCCCGATGTCGAGACCGCGCGCGGCGACGTCGGTCGCGACGAGAAGATCGGCGGTATTCGCGCGAAACTTCTTCATCACGCGGTCACGCTGGTCCTGCGTCATTCCACCGTGCAGCGCTTCGCAGCGATAGCCGCGTGAGTTCAGCGTCTCGGTGAGCTGATCCACTTCGGTTCGCGTACGGCAGAAAACGAGCGCCGACTTGGGGCTCTCCATGTCGAGCACGCGACCCAGCGTTGCCATCTTGTGCGCACGCGGCACGATGTACGCGACCTGACGAACGCGCGGAACGTCGCCGGCCTTGGTCTTCTCGCGAGCGATTGTGACGCGCACGGGATTCTTGAGGTGCTTGTTCGCGATCGCGGCGATGCGCGGTGCGATCGTCGCCGAAAAGAGCGCCGTCTGGCGATCCGCTGGCGTCTCGCTCAGGATCGCTTCAAGATCCTCGGCGAATCCCATGTCGAGCATCTCATCGGCTTCGTCGAGCACCACGGTGCGCACGCCACCGAGGACGAGGGAGCGGCGACGGATGTGATCCAGTGCTCGGCCAGGTGTCGCTACAACGATGTCAACGCCGCGCTTGAGCGCCTTCAACTGCTGCGCCATCGCTGCGCCGCCGTACACCGGCAGCACCGACACACCCATCGCCTTTCCATACTTGTGAATCGCTTCGGCGACCTGCATCGCGAGCTCGCGAGTCGGAGCGAGGATCAGCGCGTACGGCCCCGCGCCGTGCTTGCCACCCGCTTCGTGTAGCCGCTGCAATATCGGAAGCGAGAAGGCAGCCGTCTTACCGGTACCAGTTGCCGCCTGACCGAGCACGTCCTTGCCAGCAATGAGAGCGGGGATCGCCTCCGTCTGGATCGGGGTCGGTTCCTCGTAGCCAAGCGCTGTGAGCGCCCTGACCAGGGAGGGGTCGAGGCCCAGGCCGGCAAATCCGGCGGAGGTGTCCTCGCCGGTTTCGGCTTCGTCAGGGCTATTCGTTTCAGGGTCGAGCGCGCGCTTGGGCATCTCTCAATCTAACCACGCCTGTTGACTGTCCCGCGCCGTAGCATATTCTCCACGCTCATGCACCCATTCGACGGACAGACCTACTGGCTGATGCAGGTCCTTGCATCGGCCTTTCTCGCGATTCTCTTCCTGCAGTCGGGGATAGACAAGCTCGTGGACCGGAAAGGCAACTTCGATTTCCTCATGGGCCACTTCGCCAAGAGTCCGCTCGCGAAGACCGTGGGGCCGATGTTTACAGTCATCACGATTCTCGAAGTTCTGTCGGGAGCGCTGAGCGCGATCGGATGCGTGCTGGTCGTCTTCACACGTGACTCGACTGTCGCGTTCTGGGGTGCCACGCTCTCCGCGGTAGCACTGTGTGCTCTGTTCTTCGGCCAGCGGGTCGGAAAGGATTACGCCGGCGCGGCGGTTCTGGTGCCGTATTTCCTGCTCGCGCTCGCTGCGATGTGGCTGCTGGGAGTATCAACTTTAGTGGCTATTTGATACTAAAGTCACCCCGACGCAATGGGAGTGTGACCGGGCTTATCTGCCGATCCAGTACGCCACCTTCACGAGGAACTGGTTGGTTGGCGGCGCTCTGAAAATCGCCCCCGCGTCACGGCGGAACGAGAAATCGCCCATCGGCTCGAAGCCCTGACGCTGCTGCTGCCAGACGAAGAACAGCGTCGAGCCTGGCCGGTATTCCCAGCGCAGCACGGCGTCGCCGTGCAGACTTCTCACGTTGAAATCGGGATCCCGGATCGCGAATGACGACGCGGGGCCGGTTCCATCAGGATCCACGGTGTATATCGAGCCGGATCGCGTTATTGTTCCGACGCCAGTGCCGTACACGTCGAAAGCATATGTGCGCGGCGCATGGAGCTGCTTGAACGAACTGTAGCTGCCGGACGAGACGAATGGCTGCGCGTACAACTGCAGGGTGAGCTCGGGAGTGAAGGTCCAGTCCAGTCGCGTGTCCATCGCGATCGTGGACTGATCCAGGTTTGCGAACACGTAGCGACGCCCGTAAGTCGCCGAAGCCATCGGGTCCACCGCACGTGTCACGTACTGACCAGTGCTCCGGAGACGCTCCCAGCTCGGGCCCAGGCTTACGTGAACGAATGATGCGGGCCTGAAATCGAACGTCACATTGAGCGCCCTGTCCGTGCCCCCGGACGCGTCGGCAGAGATGTTGAGATTGGGACTTACCTCACGAGTCGTCGCGAGTCGGAGGTCACGCCGGCACTCAGCGCCCAGCTTCGGGGTGAGAGCGTGAGGGGGCCACCGCGCGTACGCCGGTTGTCGTAGTACGATGGATTGTCCTGGAAGAACATGTTGATCCCCCAGAGATTCTGGAGCGTCGCATTCCCGAGTATGTACGGCGACTGGAATATCGAAGTACCGTCGTAGGTCCATGCGCTCGTGGAACCTCCGCCAAGGTTGAACGAACGAAACAGCTTCCCCGCGTCGGACGTCCGGTACCCGTACGCAGTCGACGCGCTTCGATAGTCCACGCGTGACTGATATCCGATGTCGTTGATCTCGAATCCTGGCGACACATCCTTGAGGGCCAGCGATCCATACCAGTTCCCCCGCCTGGCGATCGCGACCTCCTCCATGTGACCTGCGAGCGACGTGCGTGTCGAGTCGTAATGCAGATAGGACGCATCCGGCTGCTGGTAGTACCGCGCACTCGACCGTTGCGTGAGCGCAATGGAGTTCGCGCTCCCTGATACGCGCGACCCGGAGACAAAGCCACTCACAATCCACGCGCGATTCGCCCACGCGTTTTCGAAATCGACGCCGCCCGCGAGGGCGCGTCCGCGCAGATTTGAAGCGAGCGTGTTGTCGCCAAGAGCTCTGTCCACGGAGCTGAGCATCGCACCGACGACAGTGTTTCCACCGCGGAAATCGCGACGCGTTCGCGCAACCAGATAGTTCGTACGTGGCTCGACGGGTTGTGTGCGCTGAATACCTGCAGTTGTCGCCACGTTCGCAAACTCCTCATTCGTCAACGCATCGAGAAATCCGATCGTCCAGCCGGCCGTCTTCCCCGTGATCTTTGCCGCGCCGAGTATGGTGGACTGCGACGGTGCATCGACGAACGCGACATCGGAACCACTCACGTTGCCCTGCGGTGATCGCCCAATTCGTCTTGAATAGAAGTACTGCTGCGAGTTGTAGTCGTTCTGCCGCGTGACATTGCCGAACGCGAAGATGTCCGAACCCTCCAGAAAGAACGGGCGCTTCTCCGGAAAGAACGTCTCGAAGGCGGACAGATTGACGACGGCCGGGTCAACTTCCACCTGGCCGAAATCCGGATTGATCGTCGCCGTGAGTGTCAGGCCAGCGGGAAGCCCGTACTTCACGTCGCCGCCGGCCTTCAGCTTCGTGTCGTTCGCCCGATGGAACGGGTTGGCCGCTTCGCCCGGTGCACGTGTGACGCTGGCACTGGTGTACGGTACGATCTCCAGTCGGTCCGGCGGTTTGACTCCGGTGATTCCAGTGATCCTGCCGAAGGATGAAACGAATCCCGGACTCTGCTGAGTCCATGGTGACCAGCTGTCGCGCTCGTTGCGACGCGCGACGTCACGCATCACCTGGAAGTCCCACACGCGGCCCGACGCGTCCTCGTCAGACGAAAAGCGCAATTGCGAGAACGGAATTCTGTACTCCGCTGTCCAGCCGAGAGAATCAACACGCGTCGCAACATCCCAGACCGCATCCCAGTTCAGATCCTCGTTGGTGTCGTTGTATTCCAGCACATCCTTCTTGACCCC
Source organism: Gemmatimonadota bacterium (assembly GCA_030946285.1). Taxonomy (GTDB): domain Bacteria; phylum Gemmatimonadota; class Gemmatimonadetes; order Gemmatimonadales; family Gemmatimonadaceae; genus Fen-1247. Next base: position 844 of record JALYYT010000263.1, on the reverse strand, counting down.
GAGCGGGTTGACCGAAAACCGGTACGCGGTACGATGATCGAAGTACGTCCCGATCATGACATGCACCCAGTCGGAGTAGATGTTGGTCGCGTCACGCCTCGCCAACTGGGCGGCTATGCGTGATGGCTCCGAATCGAACATCCGGACGGCCACGTAAATGGCCCTGTCATCGTAAAGAACGCGCACTTCCGTCCGATCAGTTGGCGGCGCACCGATATTCGGATAGCTCTGCGTGAAATCGGTCGCCACTGCTGCCGAATTCCACTCGGCGTCGCTCAGGATACCGTCCACGGTGATAGGAAACGGTGCGCGGACGGCGCGTAACGAGTGCGCCGCCACGGCCGGAGGCACTGGCGGCGGCGATACGACCGGCTGCGCGATCACCTGTGAGACGAACAGGAAAAGAGCGGACAGGGCCGCGGACAGGCTCGAGCCAATTCGTGTCACTTGTATCGCCTTGGTGGCAAGGGGAAATCGCTCGGCCGACAGGGATGTGTTCCGGTCAGCCGCACGGTTAGATGCCGTCAGACGGCGGATGGTTTCCCCAGCTTGATAGCTTCTTGACGATGTTGGTGGTTATTATGTATATGGAGGTGTATATGGAGCTTTCCAAGAAAACTACCCTTCTGTTCTCGCCCGAGCTTCATTCGCGGCTTACCAGTCTGGCCGCCAGGAGGGGGGTCAGCCTGGGCGAACTCGTTCGCGAGGCGTGCGAGGCCCGGTTCGGACTCGGTGGATCTCCGGATCGGATCGACGCCGCCCGGGCCCTTGGCGCGCTATCGCTCCCGGTCCCTCCCGCGCCCGAGCCAGCCCGATGATTCTCATCGACGCCGGTGTCATCATC
>JALYYT010000257.1 GCA_030946285.1 Gemmatimonadota bacterium | reverse complement strand
ATTGCCGGGCGTGCCAGTCACGAAAATACTGCTGTTCTGAACCGAGTAACCCACTGAAGACGATTCCTGAGTGGCGTTACCGTTGGATGTCTGGGCGGTGTATGCAACCACACGTCTCAACGAGTTGGTGGACGTGGTCTGCGGCGAGGCTGTCCCTCCGGTGACGGGCGTCGCAGCGCAGGTAGCCACGCTCCCTCCAGCCGTTGGCCCCATCGCCTGCTGACACCTGTAACTGCCGGTGAGATAATCGTAGACGCTCGCATTACTCGAGCTTGTCTGGGCCATCACCGGGGCGGCGATAACCGGGATGATCAACGCGGCGACCGCGGCGAACGCATGTAATTGTCCCTTGATCCCGATCTGCATACCGAATATCCTCGCGAGAAAGAATTGATGCCCAGCGTCACGCGCCGTACTGAAGAAGTGCGAGAGCCAGCGATTTCCCGGAAGTTTCATCGGACGTCGTCAAGACAATGTCAACGAACGTCAACGCGACCCGGTTGGACCTCGTGCGTGCGCCGGCCCCGGCTTCGAAGCGAGCGCTGAAAGCAGGTAAGTGAGGTTGGCAGTGCCATCCATGATCGGCTCGTTGGTGGAGTAGTCGCCCAGATCGTCATGGTACACAACGCGACCGGTGTTCAGGTTCGCGTACTTGTCGGGGTGATGGAGCGTTATGCCACGCAGGTTCCCGTAGATCGAGCGGTATACCGGTCCGTCGAGCAATCCACCGGTCAATTTGTCCACGCCGAGCTGGGCCGCGACCGCCGAGTGCGGGTCGTGCGCCCAGATTCCGTCGTGTGGATAGCCGATTACCATTGAGGTACCCCATGGATTGGTGCCGAACAACCAGTCCAGCGCGGCCTGCTCGTACTTACGGTACCGGTTGTCCCCGGTCATCGCGCGGTACAGCATTGCCTGGGTCGCGAACGATGTCACGAGATCGTTGGAGCACCAGATGAACGGAATTCCGACGCGGAAGCCGTTATCGGCTCGCGAGACCACAGCATCTATACCGCGCCGGTAGTACTCGGCCATGAGCTTCCGCGTAGCGCCATCGGACCTATCGTTGGCAATGCGCCAAGTTTCGTAGTGTCCGTTGTTGTGCCACGGATACCACTGATAGTGCCGCGCGGTATCTGCGCCCATCCATGGCGTTACGGGTTCCTGCGCTGCATACGCGGCCGCCTGTTGCAGAAGTGAGCGATCGTGTCTCAGCGCCGCGAGTTCTGCGGCGCCGAGTTCCATATCGTCCACCCAGTTGTCTTCCTCGTAGAAGTAGGGCGCGTGTCCAGGAGCGGTCTGACACACACCCGGGTGTGCTCTGCCGAGCGCGTACGCTGCGATTGCCTTCCGCCGTAGTGTGTCGGCGAAAGGAGGATCACGTTCCGCGAACAGTTGCGAAGCGAGCGCGAATGCAGACGCATATTTACCGGCGGTGGACGCAAATCCCGTAGAGCGATTCTTGTTCTGGAAGAGACCCTGTGGACGGCCCGTGCATGGATAGACCGGACGCGCACCTCCCTTTCCCCAGCCGTAGTCGGAGGAATCGTTGTACGGCAGGTCGAAGTACGTGTGATCGCGATCGTCGGCGATCTGGTTGAACATCTCGCTGTCGCCCGGGAACATGCGCACGAGCCATTCGAGACCATGCCGAGCCTCGTCGAGCACGTCGGCGCGTCCATTAGCGCCAGGTGTGCCGTTGGCGTTGAAACGATCCGCGAAGGCCCACGGATGATCGCGGTACGCCATCAGCATCACGTACGTCGCGTTTGCCGACGTAGTCACGTACTGCAGGTAGTCGGACGCGTCCGCCCAGCCGCCGCTCACGATAAGGGATTGTCCCGCGCGCGGCGAGTCCACGATGATACCGTCGTGGGTGTGCACGGAATCGCCGAAGACCGGGTTCCAGCCGGAGCGTTGCTGTCGCATGTAGTACAGCAGCGTGTCGGCCGCGCCGTCGTACACGTGAGGACCGATGCGGATGAGCGGAGACGAAACGCCGTTGGCGCGGATGCGATAGCGACCGGAAGTTCGCAATGCGGAGAAGTCGAGGCGGTACGTCGTGACGCACGGTCCGAACGGCTTCGCCGGAAGCGCGCGCTTCGGTCGGAGCACGACGTGAGCGTTTGCGTCCTCGACGATGAAATGATCTACGCGTGTGCTGTCGAGCGAACAGACTACGGCGATTTTCGGCGCATCAGGCAGGTAGCCCACCTGGTTTACGCGGATGAAAGTCGTGGAGTCGGGAGCGACGCTTCCGACACCATGCAGCGCAATCGTGATGAGAACACGGGAAAGGATCGTCATTTAGGGAGCAAGGTTGTTGATGGAACGATAGCTTCACTCCGGGTGCGCGCTCCAGGCCCGCACTGGGGCAAGTCCAGTTTATTCAATAAAGTGGAGTATGGAGATCCTATGGTTCGAAATAATCCTTGCGCCAAGTCCATTTGTTCTACAAACTAGTACTTATGCCGACCCCGACCCCGTCCCTCGGATCTCTCGAGCTCACCGCCCTGCTCGCCGTCGCGCGCCTGGGCGACGACGCTTACGGCCTCGCCATCCGCCGCGATCTCACCGAGCGTACGGGGCGCGTCTATTCCGTGGGGGCCGTCTACACCACGCTCCAGCGACTGGAAGACAAATCTCTGCTCCGATCCCATTCCAGCGATCCACTTCCGATTCGCGGCGGTCGGTCCCGCCGTCACTTCACGCTCACCGGTGCCGGCGCTCGGGCCGTGCGCGACGCCCGGCTGCACGCGACGTCCATCTGGGCCGGTGTCGGCCCGCTTCACACGGAGCCCGGAAGATGATTCACGCATCGCACGGTGGGGGCACGATCGTACGGAAACGCGGTATCGCGCCGTTCTCAGCGCCGCCGCGGAGCTCCGAACCGCTGATGGCGCGCATGCTCCGCCACCTGGGAGCCGACCCCGACTTCGCGGACGCCGTACTTGGCGACCTCGCCGAGGAGTACGCATATCGTACGGAACGTGATGGGAGCAGCAGTGCGAGATGCTGGTATGCGGGTGAAGCGATCCGGTCCGCGCCGCATTTCGTCCGAAGCTGGTACCGGTACGCACAGGTTCACGCGCGTGGACAGATCGTCGCCGTGTTCGCCGGGATCGCAGCGACTTCGTTCGTCGTCGTGCTGGCGATTGTCACGCGTGACGGCCCACCGGCGCGTCTCGAGTTCGGCGCCTCGAACGAGATCGTGATCAACAACGAAGAGCCGGTGCACATCCCGGTTCGGGTTCTGGACGCGCGCGGACATACGCTGGAACAGCCAGGTATGCGCTTTCGGTATTTATCCGGCGCACCTATTCGCATGTCGGCAAACGGCATCGTCACATGCAGCTACATGGCAGACGCGCTCGTGCGAGTGTCGGTCGGCGATCTGAATCGGGACTTCCTGATACGCTGTCGTCCTATCAGGATGATGGATGTGCTCAACTTCGGAGACTTCATCGAAGGAGACCCACCGACAAGACTCAATCTGGTGGCGCAGTCACCCGACGGCCGCTCGGTGGGACTCGTCGCGGGCACGATGACAGTGACCGACACGACTGTCGCGTCACTGGACGGATTGTACCTGCGGCCAAGGGCACCCGGATTCACTCGAGTCATTGTATCGGCAGGCGACCGCAACGCCGTGTTGCCCGTCGAAGTCCTCAAGCGGAGAAACACACCGTCGGATCTCAAGCCGTTTCAGGCATTCAGCGCCCCGCTCGAAATGCACACGGGCGAGACGAAACGATGGAGCGTCGGCCGAGGGCTGCACATCTTCTCACTGGATGATGGCGCCGGCACCGAGCCCTTGCCATCGCGGAACACGGCCGCGCCCGGCCTGACACTCGCAAGCCTGAACGCGAACTGTGTCGAGATCGGCAGCCACCAGCGCGTAATGTGCGCGGCACTGAAGG
>JALYYT010000248.1 GCA_030946285.1 Gemmatimonadota bacterium | reverse complement strand
TGGGCGTCGTCGTGGATTGCGCAACGGCCTGCGCCGATGGAAGGCTGGCGGAGGCGAGTGCTGCGACAACCAGGCCGATCAAAGTGCGAAGCGAACGCAAGGTCAGCGAAGATCGCGGCATTGTTGGGATGAAAAGTGACAGTGGCCTTGAAGCAACATTCGAGCGGAGCACGCATGTTTACGATGGCTCCCATGAAGGCATGCGTCAAGAAGGACGCGGCTGGTTCCGCGCCACATGGTGACGGCCGGTATCTTTTCAGACAGATCGGGGTATCACCCGTTCTGTAGCTACCAAGTTCACATCGGAGAAACGATGACTCCCACAGCATCTGGTGGAGTTCCTGCTGGCAAAGCTCACGTTACCCCGACGTTCCGTATGCTCGATCGTGACGAGATAGAGACCATTCTGCGCCGGAATCACGTAGGCCGACTCGCATATTCGCTGCATGACCGCGTGGACATCGAACCGATCAGCTACGTGTTCGATCAGGGTTGGATCTACGGCAGAACGAGTCACGGGAGCAAGCTTACCACAATTTCGCACCACCGATGGGTCGCGTTCGAGGTCGATGAAGCGAAAGGTGCGTTCGACTGGCTCAGTGTAGTCGTCAAGGGCGCATTCTATCTCGTGGGACCGCACACTACCGACCGCGACGATCCCGCGTTCGCACATGGCGTGGCGTTGCTGCGTGCGCTCGTACCGGAGACTCTCACCGCGAACGATCCCACGCCGTTTCGAGATTCGGTCTTTCGGATACATCTGGACGAAGTCACCGGTCGAGGTGCAAGTACAGCAGGCACTGCAGATAAAGCAGGTACAGCATGATGCGTGATTAACTCACCGCCTCTTCGCAGGACGGCTGGCTGGCCACGCAGGGCTAGGCAGTGCGTTTTCGCCACCACCGCGCGATTCCGTCAACGCTCATGCGGTAATTGCCGGCTTCTTCGTAGCGTTGCGCGAGCGAAGGATCGCGCTGTGCGGCGATAGTCGCATCTTCCATCTCTCTCAGCGCGTCGGTGATGATTTCGGGATCGTCGCCGCGCGCAAGGCGTGAGCCGACCCATCCGGCCCAGAACCAGGTTCGGCCGAGGATCTCGTCAAGATGCCAGTCGGGATCGTCATGCGGACCGAAGTGGGTCAGATACAACCGGCGCGGACCGAGCGAACGGATTTTCGCGATGCTTCGCTGCCATGCTTCAGGGGCGAACTCGGGCGGAGGCGTGGGGGGCCGAACGTGGCGGGTTCCTTCGAGGCGAACGCCAGCGACATCTCCCGTGAAAACGCAGCCCGTGTCGGGATCGTGAAGTGCGAGGTGATGGAACGCGTGGCCGGGCGTATCGTAAGCGACGAGCGTGCGGGCTCCGGTCATCACCTTGTCGCCATCGGCGAGCATCCGAACTCGCTCGGCGGGAACGGGCAGCATCTCGCCCCAGAGCGGACCCATGAGGTCACCGTAGATCCGGGTCGCGCTTGCCATCAGCCGTTCCGGGTCGATCATGTGAGGCGCTCCGACCGGATGCACGAAGAGCTTCGCGCGGGGGAGCAGTCGGAGCAGCGCTCCGGCACCGCCCGCATGATCCAGATGTATGTGCGTCACGATCACGCGTTCTATCTGGCCGGGATCGAAACCAGCCTGACGGATTCCGGCGAGAAGAGTGTCGAGCGTGCTCGCGGGGCCGGTCTCGATGAGAGTCAGTGTGTCGTCGTCGACGACGAGATAGGAGGCAATGACCCCGGGCGAGCCGCGAAAGTGGTGATCGAGCAGGAAGACGCCAGGCTCGGTTTCTCTGGCAAGGTCGCCCGATGACGGAACATGACTGATCGTCACCGTTTCACGCCTGCTGTCGAGTGCCGGAGTTCCAGCGCCACGATTTTATCTCCGGCATATCGTCGCCGAATTCCGTGACGTACGTACGGTGCGCCTCGAGACGTGCGCGGCAGAATTCCGCAGCCTTGCGCGCTGATTCGTCGTCTCGAAGTCGCGGAACACGCGCCATCACGTCCAGTGCGAGATGAAACCTGTCCATGTCGTTCAACACCGTCATGTCGAAAGGAGTGGTCGTACTGCCCTCTTCCTTGTAGCCTCGGACGTGCAGCCTTGCGTGGTTCGTTCGCCGGTACGTGAGCCGGTGAATGAGCGTGGGATATCCATGAAAAGCGAAAATTACCGGCTTGTCTGTGGTGAACATAGCATCGAATTCCCGGTCACTGAAGCCGTGCGGATGTTCGCTCTGCGGCTGAAGCGCCATCAGGTCCACCACGTTCACGACGCGGATGCGCAATCCGGGAATGTGCGTGCGCAGAAGGTCGACTGCGGCGAGCGTCTCGAGAGTCGGTACGTCGCCGGCACAGGCCATGACGACTTCGGGGCCATGAGCGCCAGCTTCATTCCGCTCATTGCTCGCCCATTCCCAGATGCCGGCTCCCTGTGCGCAGTGACTCTTCGCTGACTCCATATCGAGCCACTGCGGCTCCGGCTGCTTGCCAGCCACGATGACATTGATGTAGTTCCGGCTGCGGAGACAGTGATCGGCCACGGACAATAGCGTGTTCGCGTCGGGCGGCAGATAGACTCGCACTACCCCGGCCTTCTTGTTAACCACGTGATCCAGAAAACCGGGGTCCTGATGGCTGTTGCCATTGTGATCCTGTCGCCACACGTGCGATGTGAGCAGATAGTTCAGCGACGCGATTGGGCGCCGCCATGGTATGGTGTTGCATGTGGCAAGCCATTTGGCGTGCTGGTTGAACATCGAATCCACGATGTGTATGAAGGCTTCGTAACAGGAGAAGAAACCGTGGCGTCCGGTGAGCAGGTAGCCTTCGAGCCAACCTTCACACATGTGTTCGCTCAGCACTTCCATCACGCGTCCATCCACGGCAACGTGATCGTCATCCGCGCGTATCTCTGCGGTTGACATCCGGTCGGTCACTTCGAACAGCGCATCCAGTCGGTTGGACGTGGTTTCATCCGGCCCCATCACGCGAAAGTTGGCGGACGCGGCGTTGAGACGCATCACATCCCTCAGCATGGTGCCGAGTACGCGTGTAGACTCGGCATTCACGGCGCCGGGATTCGGGACATCGACTGCGTAATCGGCAAAATCGGGCATCACCAGATCGCGAAGGAGCAGTCCGCCATTCGCGTGCGGATTTGCGCTCATGCGCCGGTCACCCTGCGGCGCGAGTGATGCGACATCCGCTCTCAGTGTTCCGTTCTCGTCAAAAACATCTTCCGGACGATAGCTCCGCATCCAGCTGTCGAGCAGCGTGACGTGGTCCGGCCTTTCATCGAAACCGGTGATCGGCACCTGATGCGAACGGAACGATCCTTCGGTTTTCTTTCCATCCACGAACACGGGACAAGTCCATCCCTTTGGCGTCCGAAGCACGATCATTGGCCATGGCTCGCGTGAATTGCTCCCACCCTCCCTCGCACGGCGCTGGATCGCGCGGATCCGTATGAGTACCGTGTCCATCGTGCTTGCCATCAGGCGATGCATCGCCGCCGGATCGTCGCCCGACACGAAGTGTGGCTCGTACCCGTACCCGCGCATGAGACTCGTGAGCTCGGAATCGCCGATTCTGGCCAGAACTGTGGGACCGGCGATCTTGTAGCCGTTGAGATGCAGAATCGGGAGCACCGCTCCGTCACGTGCTGGATTCAGGAACTTGTTCGAGTGCCAGCTTGCCGCCAGCGCGCCTGTCTCCGCCTCGCCATCGCCGATGGCGCAGCAGACGAACAGATCCGGGTTGTCGAATACGGCGCCGAACGCGTGAAGCAGGGAGTATCCGAGCTCACCGCCTTCGTGGATGGACCCCGGAGTCTCCGGCGCAACGTGACTTGGAATTCCACCCGGAAACGAGAACTGCCTGAACAGCCTTCTCAAGCCCTCGGCGTCGCGCGAAATCGCCGGATAGACCTCGGTGTAGGTGTTCTCGAGGTAAGTGTTCGCAACGATACCGGGACCCCCGTGGCCAGGTCCGGCGATGAAGATCGCATCCAGATCATTGTGCCGAATGAGCCTGTTCATGTGCACGTACATGAAATTCAGACCCGGCGTTGTTCCGAAATGTCCGAGCAACCGCCGCTTTATGTCGCTCAACCGGAGCGGCTCGCGAAGTAGCGGATTGGCGAGGAGGTATATCTGCCCGACCGACAGATAGTTGGCTGCGCGCCACCAGGCGTCCATAAGCTCGAATTCCTGCTCAGGCATGATCATATGGCTCCGGAGAAGGCGCGCGTCCATCGCGCTTGCCACTTTCGAGGATCAGATAGTGGCCCTGCATGATCCTTACGCAGATGCGCGGCTTTGCGATAGGTGTGGTGATCATATCCGATACCGCGCGGGATTCGCCCGACGCACGAAAGTGGAAGTCGATACCCGGCTTCCCCTCGTAACGAACGCGGGGCAGATTGCTTCCGATGAATGCAACACACCATGCCGAATGACCTTCTGCAACTGGTTGGCCGCACACGGATCGAGCTGCCTCGAAGCCGTGGCCGTAGTCTTCGGGATTGTCAGCGTGTACCTGAGCACGCGCGAGAATATCTGGAGCTGGCCCACCGCTCTCGTGAACGTGGCACTGTTCTTCGCGCTTTTCTACAAGTCGGGACTGTACTCCGACACGGGACTTCAGGTGGTCTATTTCGCGCTCTCGCTGTATGGATGGTATGAGTGGCTCTACGGCGGAGCAGGGCGCACGGCGATCACCGTTTCGCGTACCAGCAGAAAGACCTGGATCGTACTCGGCGCAATCGGTGTAGTGATGTGGACGGCACTTGGCGCGATCACGTCGCGGTTGCCTGGTACGGCGCTTCCGTATGTCGACGCCGCGACCACGACTATCAGCCTGCTGGCGCAGTGGATGATGACGCGAAAGCTGATCGAGAACTGGTTGATATGGATCGCGGTTGATGTCGCGTACGTGGCGATGTTCATCTTCAAGGGATTGTACCTCACCGCATTCAACTACGGCATCTACCTGGTACTCGCCGTCATGGGTTACATCGCGTGGAAGAAATCGCTGGCCGCGCTGGCGTGATCAGCGTGGTGCTCACCGGATCGGAATCCACGGGCAAGACGACGCTCGCGCGGGAACTCGCATCGGCGTATGGCGCTGAACTCGTGCCGGAGTTCGTCCGCGAGTACGCGTTGCAGCGCGGCAACGTGATCCGCTACGAGGACACGGATGAGATCGCGCGAGGCCAGATCGCGCTCGAGGATTCACATGCGCTCAAGACGAGCGGACTCATCATCAAGGATACCGACCTGCTCAGCACGGTCGTGTACAGCCGGCACTACTACGGCCGGTGCGCGGAATGGATCGCTGCTGCGGCGAGCGAACGGTGTCCGGACCTGTACTTGCTGCTCGACATAGACGTACCGTGGGTTCCTGATGCAGCGCGGGATCGAGAGGACAGGCGGGAAGAGATGCAGAGCCTCTTCATCGATGCCCTCGTCGCGTCGGGCTCGCCGTGCGCGGTGATACGCGGCGACTGGAACGAGCGGATCCTGCTCGCGCGTGCTGCGGTGGACGGAGCGGTCGCCAGGTACCGCTCCGTCTGAACCACGGCGGCGTCAGAGCCCGATTCTCAGTGTCACGAACAGGCTGCGTGGCGGGATGATGTAGTAGTTCGATTCGCCGCCGCTCGCGTAGCCGCTGCCGTACTTTCTGCTGTTGGAAAGATTATTGGCGCGAACGAGAATTTCGTTTCGGCCGAACCTCCAGGCTGCGGACGCATCCAGCACCGTGTACTGCGGAAGCACATAACGCCGGTCGCTGTCGTTCTGCAGGAAAGACACGCTCTGATATCGGCCCTGCACGGCCAGGTCGAGCGACGGGACCGGCGAGTACTGCGCACGTACGAAACTCTGGAAGCGCGGAGTGAGCAGCGGCTGGACATCGTGGTACGTAACCGGACTATCGCCGCTCGAATCCGTATATTCGCGAATGCGATTCATGCTCTCGCTGGCGTTCGCGTTGAATAGCCAGCGACGCAGACCGCGATAAGTTGCGTCGGCCTCGATGCCGCGACGATAGCTGGCGCCGACGTTCCTTCTGAGCGGGGTGCCGATGTAGCTGAGCTGCCCGATGGGCGCGATCTCGTTGCGAAAGTCCATCGAGTAGACGTTCGCCTGCAGGCTGAGCTCGGGTGTGACGTAGTTGGTTCCGATCTCGACATCGTGAACTGTTTCCGGCCTGACGCGTGAAAGCGGACCAACGAAGGATACGTTGGAGGTGTCGATGTTGTCGAACCCGGCGAACATGTCGCTGCGTGCGGGCTCCCGACT
>JALYYT010000238.1 GCA_030946285.1 Gemmatimonadota bacterium | reverse complement strand
GTTGTACCTGTCCGTGCTGCTCGAGAACTTCTGAGTCTCCAGCAGCTCCAGGCGCCGTTTGTTGGTATGCGGTGCAACTTCCCAAAGCACGAGGCCGAGCGCGACGGCGAACAGCGCGCCAGCAAAGATCGGCGCGATAAAACGATAGAACGATATCCCCGAAGCCTTGGCCGCCGTGATCTCCGAATGGCGAGTCATGGCTCCAATCGAGAACACGGTCGCGAACAGCACTGCAGCCGGTAGAATCATGAACATGGAATCCGGCAACCAGTACAGGTAGCTCAACGCAATCTGCGACTTGGGCAGGTTGCGTTGCAGGTACGTGTTGAGGTTGTCGGTGATGTCTATGATGATGACGAGGATCGGGAAACCGAGCGCCGTCGTCACGAAGATCCGCCAGAATTCGCTGAACACGTAGCGGTCGAGCGGCTTGATTACATGGCTCAGTTTCATTCGCCCGCCCGTTCCGGGAGTGCGCGCGCGCCTCGGAGCCGCTTCGCGGTCCAGTGCCGCGCATTACCCAATGCTTCCCTCAAATCGCCGCCGCGCGCCGTGTTGCTCTCCTTTCCCATTCTCCAGAGCAGCACCGACGCCACCGCGGCGAAGATCACATTGGCCGCCCACATTGCTATCACCGGAGGCAATAGTCCCTGCGACGCTGCTGCGGCGCCCGCAGTTAGGCCGATGTAATAGAGCGCGAACACAAACAGACTTACACCGAGAGTCAATCCGACACCGCCTCTGGGAAAACGCAGCGCTATGGGTGCGCCGAGCATCACGAAGACGAAACAGGCGACAGCGAGCGCGAATTTCTTGTGAATCTCGATCTCGTCGCTGTTTATCAGTGTCCGTGCATCGGTCATCCGTATCCGTGTGACTTCGAGCATGCTTGGCGACACACTCTGCCCGGCGCTGGGCGCCATCGCCCCGGAGACCTGTCCCGGTCGCGATGGCGGCGCGATCCCCGCGCCATGCGGCAGCGCAGTCACGGTTCCGGGAGAAGGCGTCGCCGCCTGCGGAACGCCCGCTCCGGCAATTGGCAGCGTCGCGCGCGGCGGCTGCTGAATCGGAAGGACAGTCTGCGCGCCGAGATATGCAATGCCAGCACTTCGCAGCAGCCCACAGTATACCCCGCCAAGCGAGACGCTCGAAGGCACGTGCGTGTCTGCCTGTGTGACCTCGGTGGACAGCTTCATTCCGCTGTCCAACGCGATCCTGCGATCCCGCAGGAATTCGGTCCTTGCAGTCATGTACTCATGCCGCCCCCGAGCGACTTCGCGCTGCATCTCGCATACCGACATTTCACGGTTGCCCTTGCTCTGCGCGTCGCCCGATTTCTGGAACTGGTTCGCCACACCCTTCACAGTGATTAAGTCGGTGTTGAAGAACAGCCGCTGAAGCTGCGTCGGATTTGCGATCGGAACGTCCTGCATCGAGCCGTGGTAGAGCGTCATCAGCAGATCGCTCTGGTTCCTCGCCAGAGCCATGTTCCCACTGTCAGCGTAGATGGTGCGCTTGCGTGTCGGATCGCTGAGGTCGTATATCGTGACATCGCGCATCAGATTCGACGCCTCGTCCAGCCGGTTCGCTCGAAGAAACAGCTTTCCAGGGCTCACCTCGTTGATCACCTGCTCCCGCAGTGCAAACGTCGGCTTCTTCTGCGCGATATCCGATTGCAGAACCGCTAGCTGGTGATTCGTCCGCGGAAGAATCTGATCATTGAACACGATCATGAGGAGCGTGACGCCCGCCGCGGCGATGAGTACCGGCGTCATCAGCCGGCTCAGGCTCACCCCGCTCGCCCTGAGCGCCGTCACCTCGTTCTCTGCGGCAAGTCGGCTGAACGCGTGGAGCGTCGCCACCAGCACCGCCATCGGCAACGTGAGCGCGACCGTGAACGGGATGGAGAGCAGAAAGAACTCCGCTACCGCTGTCCATGGAATTCCCTTACCGACCAGATTCCCGAACTGCTTCGCTATGTAGTTAAGCAGCAGCAGGGAAGTCAGAGCTGTGAGCGAAAATGTGAGAGGCCCCAGGTGCTCCTTGAGGACGTATCTGGAGAGTATCTTCACGGGGTGAAATTTACAGGGTGGGTCTCCACCGGGCGCCCCTCGGCCGCGCGCCGGCGAGAGCACGCGTCCCCTGACGTGCGGGACGCGCGTCGGCTGTACGCTCCGCTTGCATGGAGCCCGCTTCCAGCACTTTCACTACTGCCAATTCTTGGTCCGGTGCTCGCCGGTCTCCTGATCGCCGCGCCTCTATCTGCCCAGGTCCGGCCGGTCATCCGCGACACCGTCCGCGACACCGTCCGCGACACCGTACCACATCCACCATCGCGCATAAGGGTCCGCATCGGCAGCGACACGCTCCCGTTGCAGCTCCCGACAGTGCAGACCCACGGCGACGCGCTCCTGTACCGTGACGCTGAAGCCCAGATCCAGGCGGCCCGGGCAACAGCCTTCCAGTTGAACAGTCGTTCCATACTCGAGTCCGTCTGGGGACAGGTCGCCGCACAGAGCTTCGCCACAGGTCGGCCACAGCCTCTGGCCGCAGAAGACGTACAAATCCGGAAACCGCGCCCGCCAGCTCGGGATAATCTGTTCGGAGACTACGCGGACCTCGGGATCCAGGTGGACTCTCGTCTCGAGTTCCGGAACGAGAAGGACGAGACGAATCGCTGCCAGGGCGTCACGTACTTCCTCGCGGCGAATACCTGCCGCTCGGTTTTCGAGCCGACGCTCGACTTTCAGTACGCGCTCAGATCCGCTGGAGTCGTCGCCGAGCGCGTTCACGTCAATGTGGACTACGACTCGCAACGGGAATTCGACGCGTCCAACACGATTTCAATCGCGTTCGAGGGCAAGCCGAAGGAGTTCCTCCAGCGCCTCGAAGTCGGCAACGTCACCTTCCAGCCGCCACCGTCGCGCTTCATCACAGCGGCCATTCCGAGTGGCAACTACGGTCTCCAGGCAGTCGCCAATCTCGGCGAAGGCATGAGGCTTCGCTCCATAATCGCACAGCAGAAGGGGAATGTCGTTCGCGACCGTGTCTTCACCGTCGGCGATCACGTACTCCAGGCTGTAGATCGCTCAGTCGAAGACTACCAGTTCGAGCCGCGGCGTTTCTTCTTCACGGTCGATCCTGGCCGCCTTGCCGGCTATCCCAACATCGACATACTGAATCGCCAGCAGATGACCCGGCTCGCAGCGTCGCTCCCCGACACGCTGCGACCGGTCAAGCTCTATGTCTACCGGTTGCTCATCGGGGGCCAGCCGCCGAATCCGGATGGGCCGCAGTTTCGCATCCTCGGCGACCCACGCTCGAAGAAGGGACAGGTGTACGAGTACCTGCGTGAGGGAGTGGACTACTATGCGGATCCGTCACGACTGTGGATCGCGCTGGTGAGACCGCTTTCGCTCAACAACGAGCGGCTCGTGGTTGCCTATCGCGTGCGAATCAACGGTATGGAGACCACTTACGTCCCGACGGGTGGAACCCCGGACCTCCAGTTCAGCGCGACGCATGAACAGTATGCCAATCTTCTGTGGGACCCGGATGTCCAGCCAGCCGACCCGGCCTTCCGGCGCGAGATACGCTCCGTCTACCGGCTCGGCGGCAGCGATGTCGTTCGCCAGAGCGTTTCCGTCAAGGTCGTCACAGGCAATGCGACGGACCAGGAAAAACCACTCGCCGGGCCATCGGCGACATACCTTGAGCTGTTCGGCCTGGCGCAGCCGACCAACTCCTCGACTTTCGACGTGGAGAACAGGCTGTGGCCACGTCCGACCGATGCTGATTTTGCGCTTGGCGTCGGAGCTTTTGGAACTTCGACCATTCGCGACCAATTCCTCGTTTTCCCGTCCCTGCGACCATTCGCGAGCAACGGACTAGCTGGAGTTGCCAACCCGCACAACGATACGGTTTACACAACGCCGGCGGACTACCTTATCTCTTCACAGCGACCGGGCGCCGTGTACCACATTCGCTTGCGATACCAGGCGCAGGGAAACGGTACCAACGGTACGTTGTCGCTCGGCGCGGTCCAGGTGCGTCCCAACTCCGAGCGCATCCTCGTGGACAATGTTCTGCTCGCGCGCGGCAGCGACTACTCGGTCGATTACGACCTCGGACGAGTCAACTTCGCGCGCCCCGACACCTTGTTTCCGCGACCGCGACAGGTAACGGTGCAGTTCGAGGAGAATCCGCTGTTCGTCGAAACGCCGACGTCAATAATAGGTTCCTCGCTCGAGATTCCGCTCACCAACGGACAGATCAACATCCTCGCACTGTCGCAATCGCAGAAGACCAGCTACACACGGCCGGCACTGGGCCTGGAGCCGCAGTCCACGTTGATCGGCGGGATCAACGCGGTCATGAACTTCGACGCCGATCCGCTCACACGGCTCGTGTCCCGCCTTCCGTACGGACACTCCGACGTGCCGTCGCACGTCACGCTCGCTGGCGAATTCGCCGCAAGCAAGCCACAGCCGAGCGCAGGGCAGCAGGCCTATCTGGAATCATTCGAGGAGGCCGGAGGTCTCGAGGTTCTTCTCGGTGACCAGTACTGGTATTACAGCAGTCAGCCCGCCGTCGCTCACAACGTTCTGGCGAAATACGGAAGCAATGCGATCGATCTCGATCGCGCCACGCAGCTCGCGTATCAGACGAACGTGCGGGATTCCGCAGGGAAGCAGCTCCAGTTCACGATTGACAGGATCGACCCCCAAGTGCAACTCGCAGGTGCTGGAGTCGCCGCCCCGGAACAGCTTCTCTGGCTGACGATGTTCCCGTTGTCAGTCGGCTTGCGCGATGATCCGAACAGCAACGCGCACTGGGCAACCGGCTCCACGCTTTCCGGAAGGCGATGGCGTTCCATCCGCACATCGCTTGGCTTTTCCGGAACCGACGTGTCGCGGACAGAGAATATTGAATTCTGGGCGCTCGTCGACACTTCGGCTGCAGGACGAGCGAAGAACCCGACGCTTGTCTTCGATGTCGGCGACATCTCGGAGAATTCGGTCGCGCTTCAGCCGGATACGATCCGCATTCACGCGTTGAACCCGTTTCTCCGTGACACGCTCATGACCGGGCGAAGACTTTCCGGATTCGACAGGCTCGACAGTGAACGCGATCCGTTCTCGCGCACCTTCAATGCGAATGCAAACGACAAGGGATTGCCTGGCGATCGGGCAGACAGTGTAACAGTTATCGCGGACACTCTTCCTGGCCAGATACCACAGGCTCGGTTCGACGCGAGCTTTCAGACCTGCCGCAATCAGTACGGCGCGCTGTACCAGCTGGGCGATACGCGCACCGATTGCACGGTCGGCAACGGCCGCCTGGATGAAGAAGATCTCGATGGCGACAACGTCCTGAATCTCACGAGCTCGCAACGGGAACAGGAGCAGATTCGCCGATTCGTCGTTGATCTGTCGGACGCACGCAAGTACAACCGGGTTGGAAAGTGTATTGCCCGGCCCGCTCGCCGTGGAGAGATCGTCAGCGGACCGCCCGTTTGCTGGGTATACGTGAAGGTCCCGTTCCGTGCACCGGACGACACGCTCAACTCTCCGCTCCTCCGTCGCGCTCGCGCACTTAGGATCACTCTGATCTCCGGCGCGACTCTTCCCGATACCGCATATAGTCAGATTGCTCTGGATCGCCTGCGCCTGAGCGGAGCGCCGTGGCTCAAGCGCAGCGACGCAGCAATCCGCGGAATCGCGGGCGAGCAGCCGGATCTTGG
>JALYYT010000228.1 GCA_030946285.1 Gemmatimonadota bacterium | reverse complement strand
GTTGTACGTCTCCGCGGGGAAGAGATCGCCGCGTGTCATGAGCGGCAGATCACCACCCGCTGCCGCGAGACGCGTGTACAGGACACGCTGTCCCTGCTCGGTGTCGGCGGGCCGTCCACCCTTCCGCGGCTCTCCGTACAATGGTCGAAGTCCCTGCGCCTCGTCGTACTGGGTGAGTCCTTCATCCATCCACGAGTAACGCGCTTCGTTGGAGCCGACCATCATCGGGAACCACATGTGACCTGTCTCGTGCATCAGGTCACCGGCGAGTGAGAGTGTATCGGCCCACGGCTGCATCAGGGTGAGGCGAGGGTATTCCATGCCACCGCTGGTGAGGACTCCTTCCAACGAGGTCATCGTGGGCCACGGATACTTCCACAGATATTTCGACAGCTGCTCAATTGCATCACGCGTGTAGCGCGCGCCTCCAATTGCCCACGCACTCGCTTCGGGGTGAATGCGGTAGAAGCTGTAGATGTCGACGGTATCGGGACGAGATCCGGAATCGCCGACGAGCGCGCGAGTAGCGTCCCACACGTAACGGTCGCTGGCGCCCCACGCGAAGTCGCGAATGTTGTTTGCGACAAAGTGCCAGTTTACGGATGCCGCGGATGCCAAGGTCGTGGCGAACGCAGCGGCTTCATCTTCGGGTCTGCTTATGGTTACGACAGCGCCGGTGCGTCGAGCTTCGGCGAGTCTTGCCCGCGCGGCCGCACCGAGAACCGAGTTCGCATTCATGAGGGAGCCGGTGGCGCCAACGACCCAGCCGCGCGGAGCGGTGACATGCACGTCGTAGTCGGCCGGATCCATGTAGAACTCGACCGAGAGGATGTACTGGTCCGCCACCCATCCTTCGACATCGTCGTACACGGCGATCTGAGGGTACCAGTATCCCATGAAATAGAGATGATCGTCGCGCCCTTCGCGTCCGTCGGAAGGCGTGAGCGGGATGGTATATGACCACGCGAAATCGAGGCCGACGCTGTCGTGAGGCATGAGTGGCCCGGACAGTGGAACGCGCATGACGGTCCCGCTCACAACGTAACCGCCTCCACTTGCGCCGCGCCGAGACACGCGGCGCTTGACGGGGATGGACGATTCGGAATCCACGACGGTACCGTTGACAGCTACGTGCGTGAGTCGCATGCCATCCGTGAGCGGGGCGGAGCCATCATGACGTTCACTCCCTGCGCGGAAGACGTTCTGGCGCAGATGCACGAGGATGAATCCGAGCGTGTCCGGAGAATTGTTCAGGTACACCACGTGCTCGGTACCGGTCAGCGAGTTGGCGGCCGGATCGAGTGATGCGTTGATGCTGTAGCGCGCATGCTGCACGAAGTTGTTCGGGCCTGGTGCACCCGTACGTGTTCGAGTTCCTCTCTCGACCGCACGCGTGAACCCCGGCGATTCGTACACGTCCCCCGGAATCGGGCGCTGGCCCTGGAGAATGCCGGCCGATGTCACCATGGGGCTGGGCCGCGTCTGCGCGTGCGCCATTGCGGGGGAAAGCCCAGACGTGATGACGGCGAGAACCGATGCGAAGATTGTCCTTTTCATGCGCAGAGTAGCGGAGAGTGTCGAGGCAACGTTCGCTTTATCTGAACGCGTGCCGCTCAGTTGCCGGGGTGATAAACGCGCTCGGTGTGACCCTTGAGCTGTCCGGGATAGAAATAGACGGGACGCAGCATGCCGGTGCTGTACCGCACGGCTTCATCGTTGAAGTGCGGGGACGACGGATGACCGCTTTCACCGCCGGCGGTTATGGCGACCGCGCGGACACTGTCTCCGAACTCGACCACGGCGACGAAGCTGTTGCCGTTGGTTCCGTACCACTTCTTCGTTCCCGGGTACGCGTGCGCGCCGAACGACGCGAGCGATCCCCACATCGACGATGTGAATCCCACAGGAATGCTCGGCGCCGCGTCGTTGAACGGCTGCACGATGTCACCGGTGAGCCGCTGGTAGCGGTTGATGGTTCCCCACGGCGTTTTCCATGTTCCGAAGTCCGCGGTGAGACGATCGGACGCCGCCGCGAGTGCCTCGAGCTGCTGGTGAGGCGTGGCGCGGTTTGTCGCATATTGTTCCGGCGACATTCCGGCCGTCGCGTGTGGATTGACGTTGCGCGCGAGTGCACCGCCCCAGAACACGGCGAGCGAAGTGGGAATCGAGCTCACGGACCAGCGATAGTCCCAGGCACGCAGGGCGGCGATTTCACCAGCGAGCCGTGCATGAAGTGGATCGGACACTGGAAGCGCGTCGTATGCGCGAAGCAGTGGTGGAACCATGATCGCGAACGCCGGGAGGTAGCTGTCGTACGCCGCCGTGCGAAGTGATTCGATCGTGAAGTTTTTTCTGCCGGTTAGTACGCGAATCGCGTGGAGTCCGCGCGCCGATTCCTCCCCGACATCCACGTAGCTCGGATAGTCTGTCTTCTTCGGGCTGTATTGCGCGGCCGCCGACCACGGATAGTTGTTCACGTTGAACAGCCAGCCGTTCTTCGGATTGAGCAGGGTCGGGAGCTTTTCGATTGACAGCAACGGTCCCCAGTCTGCCTTCGGGTTGCTTCCATCCACGGGACGAGTCCAGTCGAACGCGGTATCCCGTATGGGTACGTACGTGGCGTGGAAGTACGCGATGTTGCCGTCGGCGTCAGCGTAGATCGTATTGTTGGACGAGTTGGTGCGCATCGCGACGGTCTGCCTGAACTCCTTGTACGTCCGGGCTTTCGTGCGCGCGTAGGATTCGATGAGCGCCTTCTTCGGTTCCTGCATGAGACTTATCGTCACCCAGCGCGAATCCGTCTTCCGCACAACCGGTCCGTGCATCGTGTAATACGCGACGAACTTCTTCTCGGCCATCCCGTTCGCGGTGCGATACGGTACGACGATGGTGCGCGTGATCATCGGAAGCAGATCGCTTCCGTGACGGTAATTGAAGTGATCACCTTTCTTTTCCACGGTCTCGAGAAACTCGTTCACTGCGTTCACGGCACTGGAGGTGTGCATCCAGCCGGTGCGGTCGTTGAACCCCTGGTACACGAAGAACTGTCCCCAGGTGACAGCGCCATAGGCGTTCAGTCCTTCGTCGCTCGTCATCTGCAGCTCCGAGCGAAAAAAGAACGAAGTGTGCGGATTTATGAGCAGGAGCGCGTGACGATCGCGGGTGTTGGACGGCGCGATCGCGAAACCGTTGGAACCCTGTGGCTCGTCGGGCGGAAGAACGCCGGGAGCGGGCTCGCGCGGAGCCGGGCCGCCGCCGTAGAAGGCCTGGAGCTGCTTCAGGTTCACACGCTCGATATCACCGCCGATGCTCCCTTCGCTGAACGTGAGCGCCATCCACGGCTCGAAGTGTGTGATCACCAGAGGTTTCACTTCCGGATGACTGTAGAGATAGAAGTTGAGACCATCGGCCCACGCGTTCATGAGCTTCTGCAACCATGGCGGGCTGGAGGCGTACATCGTCTTGATCGAATCCGGACTTATGAAAAGCTTCATCCGGAGATCCTGATATATGGCCGACTCACCCTCGGCTTCCGCCAGACGACCCATCGAATTCAGGTAGTTGGTCTCCACGCGATTGAAATCGTCTTCTGCCTGAGCGTAGATCATACCGAACACCGCGTCGGCGTCAGTTCTGCCGTGGACATGCGCGATCCCCCAGTCGTCGCGCGTCACAGTGACGTTCTGCGCTTCATGCTGCCAGACTGCGATGTCCCGTGTGCTCGCCTGTGCTGCAATGTGGGTCGGGGCGAGCGCCGTGACGGCCGATGCGATGATTACCAGACCGAATGTCTTCATGCCTGCCTCTGACTGGTGTTCGTGGTGCAGTCGCACGCTGCTGACTGCGCGCAACGCTAATATGAGCAAATTTCCAGCACTCTGCACTTGCTCTACGCACCGCGTGCTGAAATCATTGTCCTGTGGACATCGCATTCGCAACATCCGAGGACCATCGCGGCCTGACCGAGGACGATCAGCGGGCCGTGGCCGCGCTCAGCGATCGCGGCGCGAGGGTGAGTGCAACCGTATGGAACGATTCCTCGGTCGTCTGGAGCGCGTTCGATTGTATCGTGGTGCGGTCCACGTGGGACTATCACCGTCACGTGGCTCGGTTCCGGGAGTGGATAGGCTCGCTCGAGAAAGCGGGAGCGCCGCTCTGGAATCCGCCCGCACTGCTCCGATGGAACATGGAGAAGACTTATCTCCGCGATCTGGAGCTCGCCGGCGTGCGCATCGTGCCGACGGCGTGGCTATCTCGCGGAACGGCGTCCGAGCTTGGCGCGCTGCTGGAGGAGCGTGGGTGGCACGACGCAGTGGTGAAACCTGTCATTTCCGCTGCTGCCAACCGGACGCACCGGATCGGGCGAGCGGACGCGGCAAGTTCGCAATCTCAAGTCACGGCATCGCTGGAAATCGGCGACCTGATGGTCCAGCCCTTCATTCCAGAAATACAGACGCGGGGAGAATGGTCGCTGATCTTCCTGGACGGCGAATTCAGTCATTCCGTGCGAAAGACGCCGATGTCCGGAGATTTTCGCGTACAGGCTCATCTTGGCGGGGATGCGACGACTGAAGCAGCCGGTACTGACGTGATCGCTTCAGCCCGGAAGGCACTGGACGCGGTGGAGTCTCCCTGGCTGTATGCGAGAGTGGATGGAATCGAGACAGCGAACGGCTTCGTTCTCGTGGAGCTGGAGATGCTGGAGCCATCACTGTATCTCGTTCACACGGATTCGGGCGCGGGACGATTCGCCGATGCGATAATCAAACGTGCGGGAGCGTGAAACCGCCGCGACGCATCTGGGAAACGACAACGATGAAAATTCCTTGGGAGCAAACGAGGAAACGGGGTAGGCCGGTAGGGAAGGCTACAGCCGTTTAATGACGCTTTCAACGGCCGCTCGCTTCCGCCCAGCTATATTACAAGCCATGAGACGCATCGCGCGCCTGACCATGCTCGTCGTCGGCTTCCTGGCACTGCAGGTAAGTGTGCTTGGTGGCGGCGTCGCGTGTCTTTTGGCGGCATCCACTGGGCACGGGGCGGCCGTTAGCCCAATTATGGCCGAGATGGGTATGGCTTCCGCCACGTCCGAAAATGGACAAACGGACACAGGCCGCTCGGCCGTGGGGTCCAGCACGGCGCCAGTTCAGGATCAGTCTCCGTGCCAGCAGTCCAGCGCGCAACATTCGTCATGCCAGTCGATGACAGCGTGCGCTGCCGCGTTTGCCATTACACCCATCAACGGTGTAACGACAAACGATGTGGCTCCATCGGGCCGCATCGCCTTGGTTGAGGTTGCCCTTTCCTCACGTTCGCTTTCCCCAGACTTACCCCCTCCGAAAGCGTAGTCCCGCCCACAATACGTAGTCAGCGCCGTCTGTTCGCTTAATAGTTCCATATAGGAGCGGTGAGCAGAGACAGTTCAGCACCCCTTTGCCGACGGTTTTGGGCCTTGGTTGCTGAACGCGCGTAAACATTCGTCGGTTTCCTCTTTGCGTTGTAGCCGACGATCGAGACCACCACGGGACATATGCACAATCAATCGAAGTACGTTCGTCACGGGACGGCGCTCGTACCTGTCAATGCCACGTTCGCCTTTTCTACATTGGGCATGTTTGGCATCTCAGGCATCCTTCTAATCGTCCTCGCTCTCCTAACATCTTATCCGGTTCAGGCACAGACCGGTCGTGATCCCCTGACCGCAGTGCCATCTGCCTACTCGCTCGGTGAGGCGCAGGCCGCTGAGCAGGGCCCTTCCGACGCATCCACACTCGACTCGCTGGTCCGACTGGCACAAGCAAACAATCCGGCAATCCGGGCTGCAGCGTCCCGTGTCGTTGCTGCGCACGCTACAATCGGGCCAGCAGGGGCTCGGCCCGACCCTATGCTCATGGCTGGGGTGCTGGACTTCCCGTATGGGAAGCCGGGCTTCTCCGACAACTTCACCATGAACATGCTGCGCGTGACGCAGACATTCCCGTATCCAGGAAAGTTGTCACTCGCAACACGCGTTGCCGAGGAAGACGAGACCGCGGCACGCGCTACGCTCGCGCAGCAGCGGCTCGATGTCGAGCGGGACGTTCGGGACGCTTACTACGAGCTGGCTTTCGTGCAGCGTGCTCGTGACATCGTGCAGCACAATGCGGAGGTACTGGGCAGCCTGGCCCGGATCACTGAGGCGCAGTACTCCGTGGGGAATAGTGCACAGGTTGATGTCCTCCGTGCTCGCGTCGAAGTTGCGCGCTTGGGCGATGAGGCGGCTTCACTCTTCGCGCAGGAGCGCTCTGCACTCGCTCGTCTCAATGCGGTCCTCAACCGTCCGAGTGCTACACCGGTTGTTACAGCCGTTATTCCCCAGGCGATCGCACGCCTTGCGGTCGCTGACTCCGGATCGCACGTACACTTCTCATCGACGGCACTTGGGGCCGCAGCGTCGGATTCGCCGCTTCTGCCGATTGACTCTCTCGTAGCGCTCGCGATCGTACACAGCCCGATGCTCCGCGCGCACGAGGCGCGTATCGCAGCTCAGGAGAGTAGGCTCGAGCTCGCTCGCAAGGCACATCTGCCGGATTTCGACATCTCGCTCGAGTACGACGAGCGCCCCCAATTTCGAGACTATGTGTCGTTCTTCATTTCGATACCGCTCCGGCTCCAGAAGAGGCGGAAACAGGATCAGCAGGTAGTGGGTGCGGGAGCCGAACTCAGCGCACTGGAGGCCGAGCACGCGGTCGAAATCAATTCCATCCGGCAGCAGGTCGCGACACGCGTGAGTGACGTCGAGCGTGAGCGCACCCAACTCGCGCTGTCGCTCAAGGCGGTGCTCCCACAGGCGCGCGCTACGTTCGCGTCAGCGGCTGCGAGCTATCAGGTTGGACGCGTCGACTTCACGTCGTTGGTCGACGCACAAGCAGCAGTATTCAATTACGAGACTGCCTACTGGCGATCACTCACGGACTTCGCGAAAGCGATCGCGGAACTGCAACGTACCGTTGGCGCGAGGGTACTTCGATGACGCCCCCAAACAAACCACTAAATCAGCCACCAGATCGCGGTAGTGCAATCCGACGCATGCCTCCACGCGCGACACGATCGACGATCGTAGTGATCGTTGTCGTTGTTCTCGCCGGCATCGCCTCCGTGCTCATGTACCGCCATCGCGCTGGAGCGAATGCCACATCACCCAGTGCGGGCATGGCACGAATGCCTGGTATGAGCAACAGCGGAAGTGGCGCAAATGCGGGAAGTATGGCGGGGATGGCCGGAATGAATGTGACGGCCAATGGATCAGTGAAGCTGACTGCAGCGCAGATCCACAACTTCGGTGTGACGTTTGACACCGCAGAAGTCCGGCGATTGACCGCCGAGACGCGCACGACTGGCGTGGTGACGTTTGACGAGACGAAGATGGCGCAGATCGCACCCAAATTCGGCGGCTTCGTGGATCGGCTCTATGTCAATTCCACCGGCCAGCAAGTGCGTCGCGGGCAGCCTGTTCTCGATATCTATTCTCCGGAGCTGGTCGCCGCGCAGCAGGAACTGCTGCTGGCAGGGCAGGTCGACCGCAGCATCGGCGCCAGCAGCGTTCCTGGTGTGTCGGGTGGTCAAACGGATCTGGCGGATGCGTCCAGGCGGCGCCTGCGGCTTTGGGACATCTCGGACGCACAGATCGATGGGATACTCCGTACGGGCCGCGTACGTCGCGCGCTAACGCTCTACGCTCCCGTGTCCGGCATCGTGGTCGATAAGAAAGTGTTACAGGGGCAAGCGGTAATGGCCGGCGAGGAGCTGTACACGATTGCCGATTTGTCGGATGTCTGGGTTGATGCCGAGTTGCGTCAGGTGGACGCAGCCAGTGTTCGCGTCGGCTCTGCGGCTGACATCGAGTTCACCGGATTGCCAGGCCGTACGTTCAAGGGCCGTGTGGCCTACGTGTACCCGACACTACAACAGGAAGCACGGACCATAAAAGCCCGCATCGTCGTGCCAAATTCGGGAGACGTGCTCAAGCCCGGGATGTACGCGACCGTTCGACTCTCGACGCCGAGCCGCACTGCCCTCACCGTTCCCAACTCTGCGATTCTCCAGACGGGTGATCGGAACATCGTCTTCGTGGATATGGGGAGCGGTGACTTGATGCCGCATGACGTTCAGCTGGGCAGCGTAGCAGGCGATTACACGGAGATATTGTCCGGCCTCGAAGCTGGGCAACGTGTTGTGACCTCGGCTCAATTTCTCCTCGACTCAGAGTCCAATCTCGGCGAAGTCATGAAGAGCATGATCGGTAACATGGGCTCAGGCGACAAGGCGATGCAGAACATGCCTGGAATGGATATACCGGGGGGCAAAGGAATGTCTGCACCAAGCAGAAATACGCCGAGCGGTGCACCCATCCCCGGTTCAGGCGATTCGGGCATGAACGATAAGGGAGCCAACATGAAGAAGAGCACCCAGAGCATGCAGAAGATGCAGAACATGCCTGGGATGCAGATGTCGCCGTCAACATCGACATCCCCCGTCAAGCCGCGGAGGTAGATCATGTTGAAGCGAATCATCGAGTGGTCGGTGAGCCACAAGCTCGCGGTCTTTCTCGGCACGCTCGTCGTCGTGCTCGCGGGAACCTGGGCGATGTTCAATACGCCAGTTGACGCGATTCCCGATCTGTCCGATGTTCAGGTCATAGTCATGACCGACTGGCCCGGTCAGGCACCGCAGACGGTGGAAGATCAGGTTACGTATCCACTGTCTACTGAAATGCTCAAGGTGCCGCACACAAAATATGTACGCGGCATGAGTCAGTTCGGTCTTTCGGCGGTGTACGTCGTATTTGACGAGGGCACTGACCTGTACTGGGCGCGCAGTCGCGTGTTGGAGTATCTGAACAGTGTGCGAAGCAAACTTCCCCAGGGTGCCGCGCCCATGATGGGCCCCGATGCCACCGGTGTTGGCTGGGTAATGCAGTACATCCTGGCCGATACGAGTGGCAAGCTCAATCTGGCGCAGCTACGTGGCTTGCAGGACTTCACGGTTCGCCCCGCACTTACGGCCGTGCCCGGTGTTGCGGAGATCGCGTCACTTGGAGGCTTTGAAAAGCAGTACCAGGCCGAGGTCGATCCCGCCAAGCTCCTGGCATATAACATCCCGATGCAGAAAGTCTCGGAAGCCGTGCGTGCGTCCAACAAGGATGTCGGCGGCCGAGTGATAGAGATGGGCGGCTCGGAGTACGTGGTTCGAGGACGCGGCCGCTTCACCAGTCTGGATGATATCCGGAACGTGGCGATCGGGACCGGGCCGGGTGGAACACCAGTGACTGTTGGCGACGTGGCCAATGTGCAGTTCGGACCCGAGATCCGCCGCGGCATTGCCGACTTGAATGGCAAGGGTGAGATCGTTACCGGCTGGGTGGTGATGCGCTACGGTGAAAATCCGCTTGCTGTCATCAAAGGTGTCAAGACGAAGATGGCCGAGCTGCAGCACGCGCTCCCAAAGGGCGTCGTCTTCGTCGACGGATATGATCGATCCGGATTGATAGAGCGCGCGATAGCGACGTTACGAAGCAAGCTCTTCGAGGAGTCGCTGATCGTCGCCGCGGTGACGTTGCTGTTTCTCATGCATGGGTCCAGCGCGCTGGTCGCGATACTGACACTTCCCGTCGGGATATTGATGGCGCTACTCGCAATGCACCTGTTGGGCCTGAGTGCGAACATCATGAGCCTGGGCGGAATCGCCATCGCGATCGGTGCGATGATCGACGCGGCGATCGTGATGGTGGAGAACATGCACAAGCATATGGAAAGAAACGAGCACGAGGGGCGACCTCGAACGCACTGGGAGCTGGTGATCGATTCTGCCAAGGAAGTGGGTCCGTCGCTCTTCATCTCGCTTCTGATCATTACCGTTTCGTTCCTACCGGTATTTGCGTTGCAGGATCAGGAGGGTCGGCTCTTCAAGCCGCTCGCGTGGACCAAGACACTGTCGATGGCCTCGGCGTCGCTGCTGTCGATCACGCTCGTGCCGGTGATGATGGGCCTCTTCATCCGCGGTAAAGTGAAGCCCGAGTCGGCCAACCCGGTCAACCGTTTTCTCATCCGCGTATACCGGCCTGTGATCGACTTCGTGCTCCGGCATCGCTGGCCCACCATCATCGCGGCTGGCGCGGTACTGGCGGTTACAATTTTCCCCTGGTCGCACCTCGGCAGCGAGTTCATGCCGCCGTTGAACGAGGGCTCGATCATGGATATGCCGTCGCTCTTCCCTGGTGTGGGGACAGAGCAGGCCAAGCAGATACTCACGCAGCGCGATGCAGCTCTTGCGAAGATCCCCGAAGTGCAGATGGTACTGGGAAAGATCGGTCGCGCAGAAACCGCGACCGACATGGCACCGATGTCGATGATCGAGACGATCGCCGTCCTGAAGGACAGCAAGGATTGGCGTCCCGGCGTGACTTACGATTCGATCGTCGCTCAGGCGAATGCAACGGTGAAAACTCCGGGCGTGGGCAACATGTGGTCGATGCCGATCAAGAACCGGCTCGACATGCTTGCGACGGGTATCAAGACCCCGGTCGGCATCAAGATATTCGGGCCGAGCCTGGACACGCTGGATCAGATCGGGAAGCAGATCGAAGGTATTCTTCCTGCAGTACCGGGGACCAACACCGTCTTCGCCGAGCGAGCGGTCGGTGGCAAGTACCTGGATGTCACGGTTGATCGTGACGCCGCGGCGCGTTACGGTCTCACCGGTGACCAGGTGCAGATGGCGCTGAGCTCGGCGGTGGGCGGAATGGATGCGGGAGAGGTGATCGAAGGTCGCGAGCGGTACAGCGTTCTCGTGCGCTATCCGCGCGCGCTGCGTGACAATCCGGAACAGGTTGGTAACGTGCTGGTCGCCACGCCGTCCGGTGCGCAGGTAGCATTGAGGGAACTTGCGCGTATCGATGTCGTCAAGGGGCCGACGCTCATCAAATCGGAGAACGCGTATCTGAACAACATCGTGTATGTCGATGTCCAGGGGCGTGACATCGGGAGTTATGTTGGAGATGCAAAGAAGCTTCTGGCCGATAAGCTGACGCTTCCGCCGGGATATCGACTCGAATGGTCGGGGCAGTTCGAGGCGATGCAGCGAGCAGACAAGAAGCTCCGTGTCATGGTGCCCATTACACTGGCTATTATTTTCCTGCTGCTGTACGGCAATTTCCGGAACGTGGCGGAGAGCGCTGTTGTAATGCTGACACTCCCCTTCGCGCTGGTGGGCGGTGTGTGGCTCATGTGGATTCTGCACTACAACATGAGCGTCGCTACCGCAATCGGCTTCATTGCCCTGGCAGGCGTATCGGCGGAGACCGGCGTTGTCATGCTGCTCTTCCTGGACCAGGCGCACGACGACCGGCGCAAGCGCGGGCTGCTCCGTGATCGGTCAGATGTCGATAGTGGAGTGAGAGACGGAGCAGTCCTGCGCCTGAGACCGTTGGTCATGACGGTGACGGCGATCATTGGCGGCCTCGTCCCGATTCTCTGGAGTCAGGGAACCGGAGCCGACGTCATGAAACGGATTGCAGCGCCGATGGTTGGCGGTATGCTCACAAGCACGTTGCTGACACTCGTTGTGATTCCCGCCATCTACTCACTCTGGAAGGAGCGGGAGGTGATGCGTCAGAGGAGTCGCGCCGGCCGCGACTCAGCGCAACCGGGTCGGACGAAAACTTGAGTTGAGAACGAGAAAGCGAAGGATGTAAAAATTCAAATATCGCAGGGCCAGCCCAGCTTCATGTCTCAGTTGTCGTCTCTCGCACGATGCTGCGCGTCAAGTCGTGCAGCCGTGCGACGACCTCCCATGCGGCCAGATCCGCTTCGCCTGGTCGCATCCCCTGCGACATGTACGTCTCGCGGATCGCCGCCACCTCGTTCCGATAACGCTCGGCGAACGCGGGATCGACATCGCGCGCCCAGATCGCCGCTTCCCGTTCACGTTCGGCCGCTCGACCGCCGGGCGCGTCGGGATTCCGCGTCTCCGCCACGTGCCGATGGCCATCGGGCGTCGGGCCGCCTAGCTGTTCACCAGGAGTCTCGCGGTGGAGGCGTCCCTCGCCGGGATGGGTACGCGCTTCTTCATAGCGCCGCACCTTGGTTGCCAGCTCTGTGAGAAACGACTCTGCCTCGTCGGCCCCGAGCGTCTCCACGAGACACGGAACGAGTCCCTTGAGCAACACAAGCCGTTCTCCCGGACGAAGCTCCACGATATCGTGAAGCAGCGCTCGAATTCGTCCATGATCGAGCCAGTGATAGAACGGACTCGTGGTCGGATCCATACTATTTCTCCTGTTGGGGAGGTGCGCTTCGTCAATCGGCAGCACTGCCGCGCTTGGCGGATACGTTTCGCGCAGTGTTGGACAAGGTCACGTTTTCAGGGAACGCTGCCTGCGATCTGATCGTCGCACGCGGACTGGAATCGGGCTACCAGTGCATCGGAAGTCCTACCAGATCGAATAGCCGCTACTTCGGTACCAAAAGCTCATCGGACCGCCGGTCCAAACGTGACACATCGCAAACATGGAAGTCAAGGCCAGCTACGAACGAGCAGTGATGCATCCCATGATGCCACGCATGTCATGTGGTACCTCAGCCTCCGACTCACCGTCAGTCCATCCGACAACTGGAGCCTCCAGAAAAGACACCGCCGTGCTTGACCATTGGAGCGCGAATGGGTGCGCTCCGCGATCCACTGTTTGGCCGGGGACGCAACAGGATTTTTGCGGCCGCTATTGTGACCGCCATACTCGGTCTGCCAACAGGAATTGACTCGATCATCGAATACGCCTTCGGCTTCGCGTGCGGTCTCTTCATCTTCCAGGCGCTCTTCATGCGCGGGATGCGGGCGGGTCCTACATCTTCGCGCTGCGCTTGTCGGTTGTGCCGGAGTGGATATCGATGAACGCTGTCATGGCGGGCATGATCCCGGTGATGATCATCTTGATGACACGTCCCACGAGCGCGATGGAGTCCGGCTCCCTCCGATTCTGAGGCGTGATGTCGCTCGCCACCATCGCCGTATTGGTCATGGCCTATCCAGGCAATGTCTGGGTCGTGGCTGCAGGTGCAGGCTCCCGCGCGCCAATGGGAACGTTGTGAACTCGCGGTCGCCGTCCCGATTATTCGGCCCGTAAAATGCTACGAGTTCTTTGCTCACCAGGTAGTTGAACTGATCTTACGGAGACTTCGATGGCACAGGCTAAAGATCCGGTTTGCGGGATGATGATCGAAGAAAAGGATGCAGTGGCTACTTCGGATTACAAGGACAAGAAGTACTTCTTCTGCAGCAAGGACTGCAAGGTCGAGTTCGACGAGAATCCCGAGAGCTACGCCGACGACGCGAAGTAACGAGCAAAGCGAATTCAGTGGGTTCGATAGACTCGACGCCGAGCGAAAGATGAAGCACGTAGCGCGCGTCTGATGCCCTGCTGATCCATGGTTGCTCTTGGCGGTGCGTTTACCGTGTTCGTAGCCGGGATTCTTGCGTGGCTCATGCTGCGGTGGGTGGGCGACGCGCTCGCATCCTCGACCAGCACCGCACCTGAGCGAGTGCCATTTGCCGGCGGTTACGAACCCGCCGTGCACGCCTGGAGCCGTTACCATGTCCGTTACTACTCGATGGCGCTCCTCTTTCTTGCCTTCGACATGGAGATGGTCTTCATGTATCCGTGGGCGGTTGTCTTTGCGCGTGAGGGTGTGAAGGCACTTGTAGAAATGCTCATGTTCATCGTCATTCTCGTGCTCGGTATCCTTTACGCCTGGCGAGAACGAGCACTCGATTGGGCATGAGTACGTCGGGGCTTCGGCGTTACCTGCAAGCTCCCCTCACATGGCTTGCGACGCATGCGCCAGCCCGCGTGTTCGTGCTGATTGGCGAGAATGCGCCAGGCGATCCGGAATTGCTTCGCCTCACTGACGATGTGATCCTTCTCGAGTCACCGCGCTCGGCGACGATCCTGCTCGTAGCGGGAAGTCTGCCGGAGGCGTTGCGCGAGGCGACCCAGCGCATCCACGACCAGATGGCGCATCCACGGCGAACTGTCTGGTGGGTGAAATCTGGTACGTTGCCGGACAGCGGGCACGTGCGGCGCGATGGCGTTGTTTCCGATCCCGTGATGCTTTCGGAAACCAGCGCGAGCGGCAGTCTCGTTGTTCTTGTTGCCGCGATCAAACGGGCACAGTATGAACTTGTTACCGGCACTCGAGAATCGGAGCCGAATCTCCTGCCGGATGTTGATCCCGCCCCGTGGCGCGGAATTGGCCCGTTCGGGCAGGGTGGTACGGGGATGACCGGCGGAGTTCCATACGGCCGCCCGTTGACTGGGCGTGCGCCCGACCGCGACGGACTCGAACTGGATCAGCTACCGCTGCGAGTCGGTCCATTTTTCCCAGGATTTCCCGCCGGCCTCGTCCTCGATGTGCAACTGCAGGGAGACGTCGTGCAAGCTGCGGCCGTGAGCTCCGAGCCAGCAGTGGTCCTCGCGCCTATCTTTGTTGCAGCTCTTGATCAACCCGTGCCAATCGTCGAGATCGAGCGCGAGCGCGCCCGATCTCATCTGTGCTGGCTTGCGCGAGCGCTCGGAGTTCACGGCCTCGCTGCACTCAGCCGGCGAGCACTTCGGCTCGCCTCACAGCTCTCCGTTGGCCCTGCGAGTATCAGCGAGTGTGCAACAGAGTTGCGCAATATCACACGTAGCATTGAACGCAGCGGGATTCTCTGGTGGAGCACGCGAGGCGTGGGAGTGCTGCGATCGGACGCTGCCGATGCGCTCGGCCCAATCGCGCGGGCGGCGGGCATGCGTGACGACGCACGGATTGATGAGCCCGCGTATTGCGTCCTTGATTTCGAACCAATACTGCAACGCAATGGCGACTCGAGTGCCAGGTTGCGCCAGCGACTTGCTGAAGCTGCACAGAGCCTGGAACTGGCGGGGCGCGCACAGGCCGCACGTGCATGGGGCGCGGGTGTTGTTGAGGGACCGCGCGGTCGGGTGA
>JALYYT010000219.1 GCA_030946285.1 Gemmatimonadota bacterium | reverse complement strand
GATCACGAGTGCCACGAAGTGACCGATCCGCACGCCGGCGGCGAAGAGAATGATGCTCATGAGTAGCGTGTAGAACATCGCGGAGGAGAGATCCGGCTCGACATACACGAGTGCGTCCATCAGACCGACGACTACGAGAAACGGAAGCAGACCCTTGCTCAGTCGCCGCATGGAGTCCCCCTTCTTGACCACCAGCATGGATGTCCAGATGATGAGCGGGAACTTGGCGATCTCGGACGGCTGCATGCTTGCGCCGAAAAGGAAACGACGCGCGCCGTGAATTCGCGGCGCTATCTTCGCGGTAAATGGCAGGATGACGATGATCAGCAGGACAAGGCTTATGATCATCAACGGCCACGCCCAGTCGTACCATTTCTCGGCGTCAACCTTCGCGGCAACCGCGAAGGTGACGAGTCCGAACATGATGCCGCTGAGCTGTCGCAGCATGTAGTACGCGCCGTTGTGTCCGGCCTGGAGCGCAACGATATTGCTTGCGCTGTACACCGTAACGAGTCCGACAGCCAGAAAGACCAGAGTCAGAACCGTCAGGAGGCGAGCGTCGACGCTCAATCTCCACCGATATCTTTCGTTGGCTACAGCTTCAGCCATTGGTCATTCCCGCGAGCTCGCGGAAGCGCTCTCCGCGTTCCACGTAGTTCCTGAACATGTCGTAGCTCGAACACGCCGGTGACAGCAGTACGGCATCGCCGGGCTCGGCAGCGTCCCGCGCCGCGGCAATGACATCCTCGAACGATCCATCGATCCGCCGGAGCGGCACCACACCCGTCAGGTCGGCCTCAACTATCGGTGCGGCTTCCCCGAACGCAATGACGAGTTTGACGTGCTCCGCCACCGGCTCGGCGAGCGCGTTGTACGGTTCTCCCTTGTGGCGTCCGCCCAACAGTAGAATCGTGGGCCGCGTCATCCCCTGCACGGCGACGAGTGTGGACGCGACATTGGTCGCCTTGGAGTCATTGATCCATGCGACTCCGCCCCATTCGCCGGCTACCTCGAGTCTGTTCGGCATCGCGCGAAAAGTCCGCACGGCGGACGCGATGGAACGCATCGCATCCCAGGAACGGTACTCCTCCGACGCCACCATCACCGCAAGCGAAGCCGCGAGCGTGTTTGCGACGTTGTGATCGCCGAGCAGATTCAGCTCGGCGCGACGGAGCAGCACCTGTCCGAATACGACGAGCGTGTCGGCCTTTCTATCGTACCATCCATCGGCCTCGCGCGCGATGCTGAACTCGTGCCTCGTCCCTGCTACTCCGCGGACGAGATCCGTCGAAGCTTTGTCGTCAGCATTGATGATCCATCGTGACAGCTCGCCGGAGTTGCGGAACAACATCGCCTTGTCGGCGAAGTATTCACTTACGGATGCGTAGCGGTCAAGATGATCAGCGCTGAGGTTGGTGAGGACTCCAACAAGCGGAGCGATGGAAGGCGTGTCGTGAAGCTGGAACGACGAGAGCTCGAGCGAGACGAGCTCGGGCAGCGGCTCCGAGTTCACCACCTCGCAAAGCGGCGTGCCTATGTTGCCGGCATCCACGGCGCGGACGCCGAGTCCACGGAGGATGTGCCCGACGAGTGCGGTGGTCGTGGTCTTTCCGTTCGTTCCGGTTATCGCCACGTACCGCAGCGACGGTTCACAACGGATTCCGACCTCGATCTCGCTGATCAGCTCGCGCCCTGCGCTTCGGGCGGCGACCATCGGCGCAGCGTCGGGCGGGACACCGGGACTCAGCACTACGAGGCTCGCCCGCGCGATCCGAGACGCGTCGTGCCCACCGGTCCGCGTGGAGATGCCCCGGCGTTCGAGCCTGGACGCAGCGTCAGCAACAGCGGGCGAGGCACCATCGTCGCACGCATGGACCGAGTATCCGCGTGAGTGAAGCAGCTCCGCGGCAGCTACCCCGCTGCGGCCAAGTCCGATGACGACGATCTCGCCTTCGGAGACCGGAGGCAATGAATGCCGCATCAGCGCAGCTTGAGCGTGCTGAACGCCAGGAACGCGCACAGGATTCCGATGATCCAGAAGCGCACGACTACCTGCGACTCGGTCCACCCCTTCATCTCGAAGTGATGATGCAACGGCGCACGGAGGAATACACGATGCTGTCGTGCGTAATCCACCCCATGGCGCAACTTGCGATACTTGAACACGTATCGCTGGAGAATCACCGAAACCATTTCAGCGACGAACAGGCCGCCGATGAATAGAAGTAGAAATTCGGACTTGAGAAGAACGGCGATCGCTCCGATCGCACCACCCAGCGAGAGCGAGCCCGTGTCGCCCATGAAAATCTCTGCGGGATGCGTGTTGAACCACAGAAAGCCGATGCACGCCCCCATAAGCGACGCACAGAACACCGTAAGCTCACCGGAGCCGAGCATGTAGAACAGGCCGAGCGACCGGCTCAGGTCGACACGTCCGATCACGTAGGCGAAGCCGGCTAGCGTGATGGCGGCGATTGCCACGAGACCGGCTGCAAGACCGTCCAGCCCGTCCGTCATGTTGACGGCGTTGCTCGTCCCCGTCATCACGAAAGTCACGAACAGCACGTACAGCCATGCCAGCGCGGGCGTGAGCGGGACGATCAACAGATACTTGTAGAACGGAAGTGTGGTGGAGGCGCCGGGCAGATCCGAAAGCGGAAAGTGCCAGACGTACAGTCCGAGCGCGAGACCGAGCACGACCTGTCCGGTGAGCTTGTAACTCTCTATGAGGCCGTTGTTCGCCTCGCCGCGCGCTTTCTGCCGCAGCTTCAGGTAGTCGTCGAGAAAGCCGATTGCCCCCATCCAGATCATTACGACGACGCATATCCAGATGTAGCGATTCGTGAGGCGTGCCCAGAGCAACGTCGGAACGATCGAGGCGGTGAGGATGATCAATCCGCCCATTGTGGGCGTCTGGGACTTCCCGGCGTGAGAATCCGGAGTTCCGCCGCGCACCACCTGATGGATACGGTTCCGCCGCAGCGCGTTTATGATGATCGGTCCGACAATGAATGTCAGCAGCAGCGCGGTTACCGCCGCACCGGCAGCGCGAAAACTGATATAGCCGAACAGCCTGAGAAAGCCAAGGTGCGGCGTAAGCGGAACGAGCAGGTAGTTCAGCACTCTGGGTTGGCCCAGCTGGAGATGAGTGGCAGGATGCGCTCGAGCCGTGCTCCGCGAGACGCCTTCAGCAATATGGTGGCATCCGCGCGCAGGCGCGGGCACAGCAATTTCCAGAGCTCGTCCACGTCCTCGGCCACGATTACGCGCTCATCGCCCGAGGCTACGCGCCGCAGGGCGGCTGCGAATTCGCCCATTCCGGCGACAAGATCCGCCGGCGAAGCGAGCGCCGCGAGCGCGACTCTGTCGTGACAACGGTCCGAGGTCGAGCCCAGTTCCAGCATCGAGCCAAGCACGGCCGCTTTCTGCGTGCCGGGCGCGGCGGCCAGCATCTCGATCGCCGCCATGGCGGACCCGGGATTGGCATTGTATGCGTCGTTGATGACGAGCGTCCCGCCGATGCGCTGCCAGTTGGCGCGCATAGGTGGCGGCGTCATGCGAGCGAGCCCGACAGCTGCGTCGGCCATCGGTACCTGCAGTTCGCGCGCGGCTGCGAGCGCAAGCATCAGATTGCGGAGGTTGTGCGCGCCACGCATCGGTGAACGAATCTGCGACCCGTCAACGTTGACCATTCCAGTGCCATCGGCTTCCAGCTTCCAGACTATCGCAGTGAAGTCACCTTCGTCGAGGCCGGCGCGCACCAGCCTTCGCACAGACGCTGCGGCCGCGGCCAGCTCAGCATTGTCGGCCGGAATGATACCGGTCGCGACTCCGTGAAACACAGCGGCTTCTTCCTTGAGAACTCCAGCCAGATCGCCGAACCCCTCAAGATGTTCCTCGGCAATCGAAGTCACGATCGCGATATCCGGACGCGCAATATCGCGCAGCGTCGCGATTTCTCCCGGAACGCTGGTGCCGAGTTCGATCACGGCGACGTCCGCGTCCGATGGAAGAGCGAGCAGCGTGAGCGGCACGCCGACGCGGTTGTTGAGATTGCCCGTAGTTGCGTGGACGGTCATGGAAGTCTCGAGCGCGGCGCGCAGCAACTCCTTCGTGCTGGTCTTTCCATTGCTTCCTGCGACAGCAACGACCGGTCCGCCCCAGGCGAGCCGCCGAAAGCGTGCGAGATCGCCGAGCGCGACCAGCGTGTCGTCAACGACGAATACGGGAAGATCCAGACCTTCAGCGGCGGCAGGACGCGACACGACGAGACCACGCGCGCCCGCCGCGATCGCCTCGTGCAGATAGTCATGCGCGTCGAAGCGCTCACCCACGAGCGCGACGAAAAGATCGCCGGCGTGGATGCTTCGCGTGTCAGTCGAGACTCTCGTGAAAGGCGTGGAGCCGTGTGGAAGCTCACGCGGCGCGCGCCCCTGCAGCGCGTGCGCGACACGCGCCACAGTCCAGAAGCCCTGGGTCAAGCCCGCATCCCCAATATCCCGGCGACCACAACGCGCTCATCGAAGGGAAACTTCTCGGTGCCGATCACCTGATACGTCTCGTGTCCCTTCCCTGCGAGGAGTACCGTGTCGCCCGGTTGCGCTTCCTGTATTGCGCGCTCAATTGCTTCGCGACGGTCCGTTATGCGATGATGCGTGGTGGACATTCCGGCCTCGATCTCGTCGATTATCGACTCCGGATTTTCCGTGCGCGGATTGTCGCTCGTGACGAAGACGACATCGGCGCCTCGTTCCGCTGCCGCACCCATGATCGGCCGCTTGCCCGGGTCGCGATCGCCGCCGGCCCCGAATACGAGGATGATCCGGCCCGGCACGAAAGGACGGAGCGCGGCGAGCGAGCGAACAAGAGCATCCGGTGTGTGTGCGTAGTCGCGGATTACCACCGGCGTCTGGCCGATTCGCTCCAATCGCCCCGGTATCTGCGGAATGTTGGAAAGCGAACGTGCAATTCCTTCAAGGCCGATACCCATCGAGAGAGCGGCAGTCGCCGCAGCGAGCCCGTTCATCACGTTGAAGTCGCCGACCAGAGGAAGATTCACCGCCGCACTTTCGTCTCCATGGCGAAGTATCCAGCTGCTTCCCGTCGCGTTGAACGTGATTTTCTCAGCTCGCACATCGCCGTGGTCTGTACCGAACGTGAGCAGCCGCGGTGCGAGCGGAAGTGAGAGCCACTCCGGCTGGTCGGCGTTGACCACCGCGCAACCGGTTGTCTTGATGTAACTCACAAGCCTGGCCTTGGCGGCGAAGTATTCTGCCATGCTGCCGTGATAGTCGAGGTGGTCACGTGTGATGTTGGTGAACGCCGCGGAGTCGAACGTCACGCCGTGCACCCGGTGCTGGTCCAGCGCGTGCGACGATACCTCCATTGCAACTGTGCGAACACCGGAATCCACGAGGCCGGCGAGAACCCGCTGCAGCTCGTCCGGACCCGGAGTGGTCAGTCCGAGGCCGCCCGGCACGACCTTTCCCTCACGCCCTCGCAGCACACCCAGCGTGCCGATGGACGCTGCCGGGCCGGCGCAGTCGTCCAGGACCGCGCGAAGAATGTTGACCGTCGTCGTCTTTCCGTTCGTGCCGGTGACAGCAATGGTTTGCAACTTCCGCGCTGGATGGCCGTGGCGCGCGGCCGCTGCCCGTGCTATCTCGAGGCGGCGCGCAGCAACCGTCGGATCGTGCGAAGCGCCGCTCATGAACTTTCCCCAGCGAAGTGATCGATGCAAGGCATCGCGAATTCCACGTAGTTCATTGTT
The DNA here is from genome assembly GCA_030946285.1 of Gemmatimonadota bacterium. Taxonomy (GTDB): domain Bacteria; phylum Gemmatimonadota; class Gemmatimonadetes; order Gemmatimonadales; family Gemmatimonadaceae; genus Fen-1247. The sequence continues at coordinate 559 of JALYYT010000219.1, read as the reverse complement.
TGATGCCGAGCTTCACGACACGACCAGGCTCGATCATGGTTCCTGCTGCAGGCAGCAAGGTGTACGCCACACCAGGTACCAGTTCGACGCGGAAACCCGCGGAGTGCAGAGCGCGCACTGCGGAGCGAAGCGGAAGCCCCGAAACGTCGGGCACCGCACGCAGCGAGACGACGGGAGGAACCGGCCGTTGCACAGCCGGAAGGGACACGACGTACGATGCGCCCGAACGACTTTCGGAGTCAGCCGGCAGCACACGCGAGGCAACGCGTAACGATTCCGCGATGGCTGCACTGTCCGCGCGCCTCTCCGTATTTTCGCGCGTCTTCTCTGCGAGCCTCCCGGCTTCCGTCGTGTCCGGGCGGGGGGCATGCACCGACGCTTCCAGCTCGCCGCGATTGAGTGCTGCGTCGCGCGCAGCGAGGGCGGCGCGAAGAACCACGTTCGTGACGCCACCCGCAACGATGCCGCCGTAGAAGCCCATCTGCGGATTGTCCAGCTTCACAAGTATCACGAACTGCGGCTTGTCATCCGGGAACAGACCCACGAAGGAAGCCGTGTA
>JALYYT010000132.1 GCA_030946285.1 Gemmatimonadota bacterium | reverse complement strand
CGGAGAGGTACAGAAAACCCTTCTTCAATCCATCGGCGATGATCGCGCGCAGCGAATCCTTCTCCACGGCCGCGGGAAATATCCCGTAGCCCCAGTGAATTGCCCAAACGTCGTATGGGCCCGGCCCCACGGCGTAGGCGGAGCTCACGTCAATGTCACCAGCTGCGTTCACTGTCACGCGCGGCGGCGGATAGTCCATCACCGATCCGCGATCATACGTGGACGCGATGTAGTTGTGCGCAAGCCCGAGCGTGTGTCCCACCTCGTGCGATGCGACCTGCCGGACGCGTGCAAGCACGAATGCAGTATCCGCAGCCGAAGTACCGGCCCCGAACAGACCCGCGAAGAGATTGTAGTCCGTGCGCGCGCGATGCGAATCGAGCCGCGCCATCCCCTTTATCATCTCACCCGTGCGAGGATCAGCCAGAGCGCCGCCGACGGACCATCCGCGCTCGTTCCGATTCTCCCATTGTACCACGTTGTAGCGCGCGTCCATCGGATCCACGCCTTCCGGCAGATCCTCCACCCTGAACGCGCCTTTCAGCCCCGCCTCGTCGAACGCCTGCGTCCACCAGCTGACCCCCTGCTTCACCGCCGTCCGAATGGGCTCGGGAATGCCGCGATCCACATAGTACACGATCGGATTCCTGATCGGACTGTCGGGATCGGATGGATTCACCCTCTCCAGCCGGTGTCGTTCTATCCACTGTTGTTCCAGCGAGCCTTCGATGGGCTGCGCATAATCCTTGAACGAGATTCCGAAGTAGCCGACGTGCGGGTCCATCTCGCGTGGACGGTAACGATCGTCCGGCAGCTGCAGCAGTGTCAGGTGCTCACGCAGGGTGAATGCGCGCGGATCAGCGAGCACGCTGCGCATGATCGGCCCGGGCGTTCCCGTCGTGGTGTAGGTGATCGCGACATCGAGTTCGGTATTCGTCGGAAAGGCGCGAGTGTACGGCAGGTACAATCCGGACCGGTCCTTCGCGACAGTGTAAGTACCCTGTCCGGCGCGTGCAATCGTGGGCGCGACCTCGGTCCAGTCGCGAACCAGGAAATCGCTGACGTCCACGAGCATGCGGCCGTTCTCGTTCGCCACGAGCGGAAGCGACGCAACAGTGCTCGGCGGAAAGGCCTCGGCGACTGATCTCACATGAGCAGCATCGCCAGCCGCCGACGAACGGTAATTCCAGTTTTCGAGCACCAGCAGTACGTGATCCCCGTTTCGGTCAAACCGCGCCACCGACTGCTGGGTGTTGGCACCGCGGTCTATGCCAACGGGATTCGATCCCAGTCCCGTTGCCTGCGACACGAAATACAGCACCCGCATGGAGTCGTGCGGGATCTCCAGGTACGTCTTCCCGTGTGCGGCGTCAACGTAGATCGGGATGAAACCGTCGCGTTTCTCGAACGCGCGTGTTCGGCTCGCAATGCTGGTGGAGCTATCCGCGGATCGTGGCGCGGTGGCATTTCTGGAAGGCTGCGCTTGAGCGCCGCTTCCGGCCATGGTGACGATGGCAACGAGGGCGTGGACGGCTACCAGTCGCATAGGGCGGGAATTGAAGGCATGGGGTGGGTGTCGCGAGCGACACCGCGTCAGCCAACATACGGCATGCCGGTAGACTTCGCTGCCAGGTCCCGAGAAGCTCAGGAAGCTCGTGCAATGCAAGAAAGGCCAGGTCGCTTTCGCGACCTGGCCTTTCTTTCGAAAAGTGGCTCGACTACTAGCCGATCTTCGTTACGTTCTCGGCGGCTGGACCCTTCTGGCCCTGCACAATCTCGAACTCGACGCGCTCGCCTTCGGCGAGGGTCTTGAAGCCCGATCCACCGATCGCAGAGTGATGGACGAAGCAATCCTTCGTGCCATTCTCAGGCGTGATGAATCCAAAGCCCTTCGCGTCGTTGAACCACTTGACAGTACCGGTCGTACGCATTCCTGTATCCTTTTCTTGTTTTGGTCGGAGTGGGTATGCCGTACGACCATGAGTAGTATTTCGTGATCATTGCCCTCACGATGGGGATCCTAGCCCGGATCAGGTTCGCACCTGACTGCAACGCCGGGCAACAAAAAGAAGCCTGCAATACCAGGCTCCTCAGTGTATCGGAACTTGTCGTGCACGGATGCACGCGTCGCACTAACAAATTTAGGCATCCCCGACTTTTGCGCAAGGCCTGAGAGTTCGGGACCGAAATACCCGGGGCTGCCCGGGTTGTTCCCACGGGCAGCACAGGGTACTTCCAATACTACGGATTATCGTCGTCCGTCTCCGATCCACCGAAGCCGATGGACGCATCATCGTCCAGGCCAGGCATACGGACTACCCGCACTGTCTGACGTTCCACATGGCTCCCAGCCGTCATGGTGACCAGATAGTCGCCCGTTCCGGCAAGCGGAGCACTCCGGCCGCCGCGTCCAAAAGCAGGATAACTGCTCCCCGGCAACCGGACCAGCTGCCCCACTTCCCGCATCAGCGCCTGATCTATCGGTGCTTCGCCACCCGCTCCCCCGCCTGCTCCGCCGCGAGCGCCACGACCGCCTGCCGCTGAAGCGCCGGTATCTGAGGGAGTCCGCGGTGCCCCCGCCGGTCGCGGTGCAGGCCCTTCACCTGGACGCGCCACGAAGCGATCCGAGGCTGCACCCGGGCCGAAACCAAAGCCGCCGAATCCACCGCCGCCAGTCGTCAGCTGCGTGCGAATACGGGTGAGAGCCACACGATCGCTCCCGGCCTTCTCCATGGAATCAACCACGAAATCAATGCGCTGCATGTACTGCACGCTGTCGCGTTTCTGGGACGGCGAGAGCGGCACAGGCTTCGCACGCGTGCGGAAATCCCAATATGCGCGGTTGATTCCGGCGCCAGCTGCACGCGGCCCGTTCACGATCGCAACGGTGTCGCCGCCGGCGTTCGTCACCGTGAACTTCACCGAATCACGCACGCCCGACGCCAGACGATACGTGAACTCGGCGCCATACGGTGTGCTGATTCCCTGGAACGACTTCTGGCCAATCTCCTGCCCTTCCAGTGGAGATTGCGCATACTGGTACGCGGTGTTCGACGCGAAGAAGTGCGTGTCACCGCCACGCGCGGCAGCATCCTTCATCTGCTCGAGCGGTGAGATGTCCACGATCCAGATACTGCGGCCATGCGTGCCCGCAATCAGCTCGTGATCACGGGGTTGAATCTTGAGGTCGTACACCGGCACGGTGGGAAGCCCTGTCATGAACCGCTGCCAGTTCGCGCCGCGATCCAGCGACACGTATGCCGCCACGTCGGTTCCGAGGAACAGAAGGTCGCGATTGACCGGATCCTCGCGAATGACCCGCACCCAGTTTGGGGCGTTCGTCGGAATGGTCGCGGCGAGCGAGCGGAAGGTCTTGCCGAAATCCGTCGTCACGAACACGTACGGCGTGAAGTCGTTGCGCTCATGGTTGTCGAACGTGATGTAGAACGTCGCCGAATCGTACGCAGACGGTTCGATGCGACTGACGTCGGTATTCTTCGGAACGCCCGGGAATCGGCCGGTGAGGTTCTCCCACGTGGTCCCGTCATTCCGCGTCAACCAGACGTTGCCGTCGTCGGTACCAGCAAAGAGCAGTCCCGCACGAATCGGGGATTCGGCGAGTGTCGTGATCGTTCCGTAGGTCTCGGCTCCGGTCGCGTCGAGGGTGATTCCACCGGTAGTGTGCAGGCTGACGTTGATCTTCGCCGTGTCGTTCGTGGAAAGATCCGGCGAGATCGGAAAAAGATGATCCCCCAGATCGAGCGATTTGAGAACACGGTTGCCACCCATGTACAGCGTCTGGGGCGAATGTGCCGAGAGGAAGTACGGAGCCTCCCACTTGAAGCGCATGTCCGACGCGATCGAATCGTTCTTCTGCCGAGCGCGAAGCTCCGCGAGCGTCCGCTTGACGGTGGGCGCCTCGGGCTGCGTCGTGTCGCCGCGGGCGACGACGATTGAATCCTCGAAGCTCTGGAACCGCTCGCGGTACGACGGCTTCCGGATCTGAGTCCTCTCGCCCGTCGCATAGTTGAGCCGGCCAATTCCGCCACCCTGCGATTCCGCGAAGATGATGTCGGAGTTGGTCTGGTCCTGTGCAGTGTAGAATCCATCGCCGCCACCAACGACGAACCACATCGCGTTGGTGATGTTGCCCTGCTTTCGACGGCTCGGGCCGCACCACGATCCGTTGTCCTGGAGGCCACCGCACACGCGATACGGCACGCCCATGTCGTAACTCACGTCATAGAACTGGCCGATCGCAAACGTATTGATGAAATCGTAGTTGCCGCCCCTGTCCCACGTCTGCGAAACGCCGCCGTCGTCACCGACGACGAAGTGCGCCGGATCATTAGGGTCTATCCACATCGCGTGGTGATCGACGTGAATGCCGACCGTCGCGTTGCGCACGGTCTTGCCAGCGTCATCCGAGAAATTCACCGGCGTCGATGACCAGTACACGCGGTCCGGGTTGGACGGATCCACGCGCACTTCCGAGTAATAGAATGGTCGCTCGTTATGATCGTTCATCTTTGTCCAGGTGGTACCGGCATCGATGGAGCGATACAATCCGTTGCCGAGCTTCTGGCGACCCTTCGTGCTCTTGTTCCTGACCGGGTTGGGTAGTGAATCCGCTTCGATCACCGCGTAGACGATTTTCGGATTGCTGTGCGCGATCGCGAGCCCGATGCGGCCCTTCATCGTGGCAGGAAAGCCGCCGCCCTTGATCTCGGTCCAGGTCGCTCCGGCGTCAGTCGTCTTCCAGAGACCGGAGCCTGGCCCGCCACTCTTGAGGAAGTACGGGCCGCGCACGCGCTCCCAGCTCGAAGCGTACAACGTATTCGGATCAGAAGGGTCCATCGCTACGTCGACGAAACCAGCCTTGTCGCTGATGAACTTGCTCAGCTTCCACGTCGCTCCGCCATCTGTCGTCTTGTAGAGTCCGCGCTCCTTGTTCGGCCCCCACGCATGACCCAGCGCCGCAACGTAGACGGTGTTCGGATCGTTCGGGGCGACGACAATGCGTCCGATCTGCTGGGTCTCACCGAGTCCGATGAACGTCCACGTGCGACCTCCGTTCGTGCTCTTGTACATGCCGCCGCCGGGAGAGATCGAGTTACGCGAATCCTCCTCTCCCGTTCCCGCGTAGATCACGTTGGTATCGGAAGGCGCGATCGCGAGTTCTCCCATCGAACTCACCGGCTCGTGCTCGAACACCGGCTGGAACGAGGTACCGGCATTCGTGGTCTTCCAGATTCCGCTCGCCGCAGTCGCGACGTAGAACGTCCGCGACGGCGATGGGATTCCGGCAATGCTCGTGACGCGGCCGCCCATGTTCGCCGGTCCGATGTTTCGCCACTTGAACCCGGCCAGGGTGATCGAGTCGAGAGCAGGCGCAGATGCCCGCGGAGTCGCCGTCTGAGCTAAAGCCGTCGGTGCTGACGGCACGGACAGAGCGGCCGCGCTTAAGGGAGCGAGCCAGAGCCATCGCGATAGATGCATTGTCCAGTCGGGTGGAGGATGAGCGCAGGGCGAACGGCACTGGCCTCGTAGCCGGTGCAGTGTCCCGTCGCTGGAAAGTACGACTGGCCCGTTCCATACGCTGCAAATCCGCGGCGCTGGCGGCGCTGGCCGAGCTGAGCCGGCTGAGCCGGCTGAGCCGGCTGAACCGGCCGCGCGCCTGAGCCTAGGCGGGCTCTGCCACCCGATCGAGCGCGTGTCTCACTGCCAGCGCGACGTCATCGCGCGTGAAAGGCTTCTGAACCACAGCGATTCCAAGCTCCGAAATACGGTGCTGCAGCATCATGTCCTCCGTGTAGCCGGACATGAACAGCACTCGGAGCCATGGATAGACTGGAAGCAGGCGCTCGACCAGTTCACGGCCGCTCATCCCGGGCATGACGACGTCCGTGAGCAAGAGGTCCACCTTCGCGTGCGCTGACGCGAGCACCTGAATCGCTTCGGCGCCGTTCGCCGCGTCCAGAACGACGTACCCGCGTGACTCGAGAATGCGTCGCGTGAGGCGGCGAAGAGGCTCCTCGTCTTCCACCAGGAGGATCGTTTCGGATCCACCAGCTGACACGGAATCCACGGGCGCCGTCTGAACGGCCAAAGGCTCCGGTTCGGCGTGCGGGAAGCGCAGCCTGAATTCGGTCCCCGAACCGACTTCGCTCTCGACGACGATATCACCGCCGCAGCCCGTCACGATCCCGTACACGGTAGAGAGTCCGAGTCCTGTGCCCTTCCCCTGCTCCTTGGTTGTGAAGAACGGCTCGAATATTCGCTCGCGCGTTGCCTCGTCCATTCCGACCCCGGCATCGGCGACTGCGAGCGTCACGTAGTCCGAATGCATTCCATCCTCATCCACGATTTCGCGCGCGGTGCAGAGACGGATCGTGCCACCTCCGGGCATCGCGTCGCGGGCGTTGACGACGAGGTTGACCACGATCTGCTCCAGCTGGCCCCGATCCAGCGTAACCATTCCGATGTCGTCCGCGTACTCCGTGGTGAGTATCGCATCCTCTCCGATCAGCCGTCGCAACATTGTCTCCATTTCGCGCACGACCGCGTTCAGATCGAGATGCTGAGTCTGCACCAGCTGTCGCCTGCTGAACGCGAGAAGCTGCCGCGTCAGCGAAGCAGCACGGTTCGTCGCGGCCTTGATCTCGCGCACGTCAGCCGAAAGCGATGTTGGCTGCCCGCGAAGGTCGTGCAGCAGGAAATCGCTGGATGCACCGATCACTGTCAACAGATTGTTGAAGTCATGAGCAATTCCGCCAGCGAGCCGCCCGACTGCCTCCATCTTCTGCGCCTGGCGAAACTCCTCCTCGAGCTGGCGCTGCTTGGAGACATCGCGGAGTACCGCGGTGAAAAGGCCCTCCTTGCCCGAGCGCGTGTAGGCCATCGAGACTTCGACGGGGACTTCCTCGCCATCAGGCCGCACCACGAGAGTATCCCATACTTCCGGGCTCGCCACGCCGATTCGCGCCGAACGTCGAGCCGCGAGCATGTGCTCCTCGAATGCAGGAATGCTTCGGGTTGCGACCGCGGCCAGAATGCGCGGCTCAGGAGTGTCGGCGGCTTCCAGCGCAAAGAGTCGCCGCGCGGCGGCATTGGAATACACAAGCCGCTCGTCATCCCCGAACGAGACGACCGCGTCAGTCGCTGAACCGAGAATCCCGGCGAGCCGCGCTTCGCTGCGTTCCGCCTCCACTGTCTGTCGCAGCATTTCACTCGTCGCCTGCTCCAGCTCATGGTTGGTCGTGGTGAGTTCCGCAGCCTGCAGCTGCAGCTGCAGCGACTGATTCTCCATTTCCTCCATCATGCGTCGCTGCGTACGCACGTTCTGCGAGTGCGCGTAGTTCACGAAGAACGCCAGCAGAATGGCAACCGCCGACATCGCCATGATCACGAGCAGCAGGATGTTACCATCGGAAACAGCGAACGCACTCGATCGGGATATGCTCCGGTCGACGGTCGAATCCACCGAGTCGAGCAGATCTGCGATCCGCCTGTCCGCCTGCGTACCGCGCGCGGAAGTGAACGCGGCGGCACCGGGCGCGGTCCGCACCCTTCCGGTGGCAACGCGTTGCGTGCGCACGCTCTCGTCCAGCTCGGCGAGCCGGAGCCGGACGAAGTAGCCCAGTGAATCGAGGCGAGTGTCGAGCGAGAACGGAGCGGCAATGTCGCGAAGCGCCCCGAGAGACCGGATCGTGCGGTTCGAAGCTGCGTCATATGCGCCCGAATACGCGGGATCGCCCGTGGTAACCAGATTGCGCTCGGCTACATTCGCATCCTGAAGTGCGTCGTCGAGCGCGCGGACAGCGGCGGTGGTCCGGACTGCATCGCGGGACCGGTTGACTGCGGCCGCCGATTTGTGAGTACTCCCGTACGCCAGCCAGCCGATGGCGCATACGAGCAATGCGGAGACATACGCCGCGACGACGCTCGGACGGAGGGACATTCGGAGCATGAAAGTGATCTTAGCGCGTGGAGCGCGTTCATGCTACCGATCGATCATGAGACTTCCGTTAGAATCTCAACCGGCCGCTGCAACGCTCTCCCTCACGCCGCCGTATCGACGGTCGCGCGAGTTGAATTCCCGAACCGCGCTCGCCAGGTCAGCCGGCGTGAATTCAGGCCACATGCGGTCGGTGAAGTACAACTCGGCGTAGGCGCATTCCCATAGCAGGAAGTCGCTCAGCCGCTGCTCACCGCCGGTGCGAATGAGCAGATCAACGTCGCGAACGCGGCCGGCGTGAATGACCTCGTTCATCAACTGGACGAACCGCTCACGCGTCAATGCGCGGCCGCCAGCGAGCTCCGCTGCCATTACCATCGCGTCGCGGGCGGAGTAATCCAGAGCGATTCTGAGGTCCAGACGCTTTCCATCCCGTGTCGTGCGCTCCGCCATCTCCGCGGTACGGCGCAACTCGTCCGGGATCCTGTCGCGGCGTCCGATGATACGCATGCGCACGCCGTTCTGAACACAACGGTCCATTTCGGAAAGCAGATACCGGCGGAACAGGCGCATGAGCATGCTCACCTCTCGCGTCGGGCGTTTCCAGTTGTCCGCCGAGAATGCGTACAGCGTCAACGTGCCGATGCCGGCATCTTCAGCGCTCTCCACGATCGTCCGCACTACCCGTGCGCCAACAACGTGTCCGGAAGTGCGCGGTCGGCCGCGAGACGTTGCCCAGCGTCCGTTTCCGTCCATGATTATCGCGACGTGCAGCCGTCCGTCGTCGTAGCTGGCATCCGCGGTCGTCACGTTCACTGATTCAGTGCCATGCGATCCCACGCCTAACGATCCCGCGTCGCGCGGATTAGCGCTTCCATATGGTCCAGGTAACGCTTCAGGGCAGCACGCCCCGAACCGGTGAGTGAATACTGCGTATGTGGCACTCGACCTTCGAAGGTCTTCGTGCAGGTGATATAGTCGGCGTCCTCGAGCTTGCGCGCGTGCACGCTGAGATTTCCGTCGGTCGTGCGGAGCAGTGTCTTGAGTTCGCTGAAGCTGAGCACGTCGTTCACGGCAAGTGCGCTCACGATGCCGAGGCGAAGCCGTTCGTGTATGAGCCGGTCGAGTGCCGGCGGCATCGGGTCGACCGAAGCACCCGGCACGGGAGCAAGCGCAGCCTGCTGACCGCGGCGCGATGCAGAAGCAGAAGCAGCAGCCGAAGTTCCGGACGCCTGTGCATTCGCTTTCGGGCCGGCGCGTCCTGGCTTAGCCACCGTACCTCCGCGCGATCGGAATTCCAAAAGCAATGTGAAAACCTCCGAATGCGATACCTAGAATCCAGTCGCTCCAGGGGAGCGGAGTGAACAGAGCGAGCGCGCCGGCGGCAAGGAAACAGAGACCCATGCTGGGAACAATCTCAACGGAGAACGCGCCGCCCGCGGCTACGGCCGCGCCGTACAGGAGCAGCCACAGACCCGGCAGAATCGCGGTCATGCCGGCCCTGTGCAACACGATGGTGAGAACAGCGCCGGCAAGAAGTGGCGGAGAAACGGCGAGCACGAACTTTCGCCCGGGCCCCGAAAGCAGTGGAACGCCGGATGCTCTCGCCTTGGCCAGCATGGCCCAGAGCTGAACCACGATGCCGGCAACCGCAAGCGCGAGCCACACGTCCAGCCAGCGCGCTGTTGAAGGCTGCGCGGCGGCAATGAAGGAAGCGGCGATCGCCATGAAGCCGACCATGACCATTCCCCAGCCGGAAACCGCAGTGAATGCACCCGCATTCTCCATGGTCGAACGAATGAACGCGAGATTGTCCATCGCCCGCGCATGCAGCGCGGGCGGCTCAGGAGCCACAGGCTCACGAATGGGAAGGACTTTCGTCATCGGAGGGAAGTCTCGTCGTCTGGGCGACGGATGTCAAGTACTTTTCCTCATAAAGTAAACGTATACAAAAGGACGCCGATCGAGCTCGCCGAGTTTCCCGGGGTGATCTCCCCGAATTTGACGCTGTGACCTGCGCGACGCCCGAACTAGATGGAAGTCGGGCCAGGCGCAGGATCGCTCGCCGGGAAGCTTTGCTCGATGGTGCGGTCGAGCGCCCGTTCGGCGATTCCGTTCGCTATGCTCTCGACGACTGCCCGCCCGAAAGCGGGCAGATCGTCGGGGTTGCGGCTGGTTACGAGCTTCTGATCGGACGCTACCGTGCGATCCACCCAGTCACCTCCGGCATTTCGGATGTCGGTCTGCAGGCTGGGATACGACGTGAGCGTGCGACCCTGGACGCAACCGGCCTCAACGAGCATCCACGGCCCGTGACAGATTGCTCCCACCGGCTTGTCGGCTTCCATGAAAGCCCGGACGAACTCGACTGCTTTCGGGTTCATACGAAGCTTGTCCGGGTTCTTGACCCCACCGGGCAGCACGAGCGCGTCGTAATCCCGCTCCGACACATCTGCGATCAGCCGGTCCACCTTGAACTTCCGCGCTTTCTCGCCGTGCGATTCAGACTGAATCTCGCCGGCCTTTATCGAAACGAGCTCCGGAGACGCCCCGGCTTCGACTACAGCCTCCCAAGGCTTAACCAGCTCTGATTCCTCGACTCCATCGGTCGCGAGAAACGCTACCCTGCGACCCTTGAGCTTCTCTGACGCCATCGGTTTCGCCTCTGCATTTGCGTGTATTTGTCATCCACATGATCATCACACATCGTGCCATATTCTCCGGAATGCCGATCGTACCGATTTTTGGCCACGAGAACACTCGTCGAAGGCTTCGCCGAATGGTGGAGTCTTCCACACTCCCCTCGTCGCTCCTGTTCGAGGGCGCGCGTGGGATCGGTAAACAACGTCTGGCGCTGTGGCTGGCTCAGCTCCTCGTCTGCGAGCGGGACGAGAAGCCATGTAACAGCTGCCTCGCGTGCCGCAGCGTGCTCGAGCTCCGTCACCCTGATGTGTTCTGGGTCTACCCGCGCCCCCGTCTCGGCGACTCTGGTGCGACAACTGATGACGTAATCGAGGATCTCGCGGAATCGAGCAGCGAGCGAGCGGAGCGACACGGGCTCTACCCTCGTCCATCCGGGAGCGAAGCGATATACCTGGTAAGCACGCTTGCCATAGTCGCGAAGGCAGCGATGTCACCTGCGATTGGCCGTCGCAAGGTGTTCATTGTTGGTGACGCCGAGCGGATGGTTGCGCAGGAAGGGTCCGATCAGGCCGCTAATGCCTTTCTGATGCTGCTCGAGGAACCACCGGCCGACACCACGATCGTGCTCACGTCGAGCGAGCCCGGCGCATTGCTGCCGACGATCCGTTCGCGTGTCGTGAGCGTGCGCGTCGCGTCGCTGGCGGACACTGACGTACTGGCGTTCGTTCGCGAGCCGGATGTGAAGCTCGCTCTCGATCTGCTCGCGTTGCCACGTGGCGATGCAGATCGCGTGAGCCAGGCGCGCGGGGCGCCGGGCGACCTGCTGTCGGTGGCTGCAATATCGACTGCTCGTGCGGCAGCTGCCAGAATTCTGGAAGCTGCCGCTTCCCGCGGAGCGGAGCGGTACGAGACCGCGCTCGCGCAGGGCGCCTCTGGCGCGCGAGGTGCATTCAGCGACATGCTGGCGGAACTCAATGTGCTCCTTCGCGAACGAGCGGAAAGCTTGCTCGCAGTCGGGGATCAGGAGGCCGCCTATTCCGCCGCGCGTGCTGCGGAGGCCGTGACGCTCGCGCAGACACGCGCCGACGGGAACGTGAATCCGCAGCTCACTTCTGCCGCGTTGCTCGCCGCCATTCAGGAAGTTTGGGCGTGAGCGAGCCGCATGATGGCCGTCGGGACGCGCCTGCGCGGCTGACGCACGTTAACGCATCAGGAGCGGCGCATATGGTGGATGTGAGCACGAAGGCTGATTCACGCCGAGTCGCGCGAGCGACCGGCATGATCTCCATGTCGCGTGAGGCATTCGAAGCCGTGCGTGACAACGCCATCGCGAAGGGTGACGTCCTCGGCGTCGCTCGTATCGCCGGAATCATGGGAGCGAAACACACTGCCGACATGATACCACTGTGCCACCCGATACCGCTCGCGAGTATCGAGATCGATCTTGCGCTCGAAGAAAGTGAGCCCGGCGTACGCGCGACGTCCACCGTAGTTACCACGGCGTCGACTGGCGTGGAAATGGAGGCTATGATGGCCGTGACCGTCGCACTGACCACCATCTACGACATGGCGAAGAGCGTGGATCGCGCGATGGTCATCGGTGGAGTCAGGTTGCTGAGCAAGACTGGCGGAAAGTCCGGCGATTACACAGCGGCCTGATTGCGACACGCGCGATGTGAAAAAAAACATGGGGAGGCGGTTGAAACGCCTCCCCATGTTTTTCAGGATGTCAATTCGCTGAGCGTCGCAGTACAGCCCGCACTCGTGCAACGAATCGGCCGGGATCAAGCGGCTTTCGCAGGTAGTCGTCGGCACCGTCATTCATGAGATCGATCTCGCTCTTGTCTCCCTCATTGCCGGTGAGAACGACGATGGGGAGCCCCGCAGTGGAGGCTGAGCTGCGCATCTGCTTGAGTACGTCATGCCCACCGACGCGCGGCATGCTGAGGTCGAGCGTCATCAGCGAATAGCGCGAGTCGTGCGCGAGCATGTCGAGCGCGGCCTGACCATCGGTCGCCTGTTCCACCGAGAATCCGCTCGCCTTCAGAACGCCGACCGCGAGCTCTCGCGTAACCGGGTCGTCGTCAACGACGAGAATGCGCTGTCTCTCATCCCCCTTTTCAGCGGGTGCTTCTCCTTCGCCAAGCACGCGCTCGACTTCCTCGAGCGTCGTGTCGCCGATGACCACATGCCCAAGCGCCACTTCCTTGAGCGGACGCATGCCGCCACGCTCCGCGGCTCGTTGCAGTTCCGCCGAGTTTGCACCGGACGTCATGCGGTCCTGGAACTCGGAATTGTTGACCAGCACTTCGTCGAGCGGAATACGCCCGCGATAGCCGGTGTCACCACACTCCTTGCATCCCACGGCTCGGCGCGCCTGCTTCACGCTGAAGGCGCGCTCCATTCGGAGAGTGGCGGCGTCCCGCTCCGCGGGCTGCTTGATCGCGCAGTTATTGCAGAGGCGGCGGACCAGGCGCTGCCCGATCACGCCGCGAAGCGCGGGCGCAAGTGCGGCGCGATCGAGTCCGAGATCGAGCAGTCGCTGCACCGCGCCGACCGCGTCGTTCGTATGAAGCGTGGACAACACGAGGTGGCCCGTGGCCGCTGCCTGAAGCGCGATCTTTGCGGTCTCGTCGTCGCGAATCTCGCCGATGAACACAACATCGGGATCCTGGCGCAGGATAGCGCGCAACGCCGAGCCGAAGGTGACGTCGCGCTTCGGGTCGATCTGGATCTGTGTCACGCCCGGCAGCTCGTACTCGACCGGATCCTCGACGGTCATGATGTTGATCGCCTGAGCCGCGAGCTCGCGTACGCCTCCGTACAGGGTCGTAGTCTTGCCGGAACCCGTCGGCCCGGTGACAATCACGATTCCTTCCTTGAACGAGAGCAGATACTTGAGCCGTGCCAGCTCGTGCGGAGCAAGACCAAGAT
>JALYYT010000102.1 GCA_030946285.1 Gemmatimonadota bacterium | reverse complement strand
ACTTCCAGGTAGCCGCGCGCGTCGAGAAAGCCGCGGATCGCACTCGTCATCTTCGCGCGGGCAACGAACGTGGCGCGGACATCCGCGTTCACCGCGAGATCGGCATAACGCTGCCTGAAGCGCTGCTCCGGATCGCTGAACCCCATGTGTTTGACGATGGTGCCGTCGGCCGCCACTTCCTCCTTGCCGAATGGAAGCGGTCGCAATGACTTGGCGAGAATCTCGAACCCGGCGACGCGTATGGTCGCTTCACCGCTACGAGTCCGGAACACGGCGCCACTCACTCCGATGAAGTCGCCGATGTCCACGAAATCCAGCCGCGTGAATGCTTCGCCGATGTCGTCGCGACGAAAGTACAGCTGAACGCGTCCGCTGGCGTCCGCCAGGTGCGCGAACACCGTCTTGCCGTGTCCGCGAATCGAAACAACGCGGCCCGCCGCGCGTACTTTCACGTCCGACTCGCCCGTTTGGTCGGCGGGTGCAAGCGCGACCGCTTCGCTCGCGGTATGAGTCCTGTCGAAACTGTATGCGAACGGCTCGATTCCCACGGCACGCATCGCTTCCATCTTCTCGCGACGCGCGGCCATTACGAAGTTCAACTCATCGCTCATGACGAGCGCTCCGACGCCTGCAACTTGAGGAAAGCTTCGATGAACGGGTCGATGCCACCGTCCATTACCTTCTGCACGTCGGGGATCTTGAGTTCGGTTCGATGATCGTTGACCATGGTGTAAGGCTGGAACACGTAGCTCCTGGCCTGGTTTCCGAAGCTCACCGAGGTCTTCGCCTCGTCGACCTTCGCCTTCTCGGCGTCACGGCGGTCGACTTCGGCCTGGTACAAGCGGTTCTTGAGCATCTTCATCGCCGTCGCCTTGTTCTTGTACTGCGATCGTTCCGACTGAGACGCGGTAACGATCCCCGACGGAAGATGAGTAATGCGCACGGCCGAGCTGGTCTTGTTGACGTGCTGGCCACCCGCGCCCGATGCGCGGTACACATCTATGCGGAGATCGTCGTCCTTGATGTCGATATTGATCTCCTCGTTGACGACCGGGTAGACGAATATCGACGCAAAGCTCGTATGACGGCGTGCGTTGGAATCGAAGGGGGAAATTCGCACAAGACGGTGCACACCGGTTTCGGGCTTGAGGAAGCCGTAGGCGTGATCGCCGTGTATTTCAAGTACGGCGCCCTTGATTCCCGCTTCCTCTCCCTCGCTCTGATCCAGTATCTCGACAGTAAAGCCGCGTCGCTCCGCCCATCTCGTGTACATCCGCATCAGCATCTCGGCCCAATCCTGCGCCTCGGTGCCGCCTGATCCGGCTGATATCTCGACCTGAGCATCACGGTAGTCGTCCGGGCCGCGGAGAAGCGAGCGCAATTCGAACGCATCGAGCTCTGTCGCGACGGTCTGGAGCTCGGAATCCAGTTCCCCGAACATTTCCGCGTCGGGAGAGTCGCGGAGCATCTCGTCAAGCTCTGCGGCGCTCTTCACGCGTCCATCGAGGGCGTCGAACGGATCCACCCACGTCTTGAGCAACTTGATTTCCTGCACCACGGATTGCGCGCCTTCGCGGTCATCCCAGAAGGTTCCGTCGGCGGTTCGCTCCTCGAGCGCGCTCAGGCGATCGCGCTTTCCGGCGATGTCAAAGATACCTCCGCAATTCGGCGATGCGTTCTGCGGAGCGCTCGAGCAGGCGCTCCCGTTCATGTTCAAGCATGATTTGTATGGTTACGATAATTGAAATTCGTCATTGCCGCGAAAGCGGGAATCCCGCGATCATCCGTCAATCCCGCAAGCGCGGGGTTGCCAAGCAAGCGTCGTTCCCGTGAAAGCGGGAATCCCTTTCCCGTACGGCTGCCGTTTGCGAGCTCCCCGCGTTCGCGGGCATGACGAGGCTGAGCGGGCACAGCCGGATTCAGCGCGAACAACTTGCTCAGAAGAGTTTCTTGCCGCTTGCAAGAACGTCGTTCAGCGCATCCTGAAAGTGCGTGGTGGATCCGGCGAATTCACGTCCAACCTGATCAACATATTCTTCGTAGCTCTTCTTGATCTCGTCGCGGAAGAGAGTCTTTAGAGTACCATCACGCAGTCCCTCCGCGTGACGCGCCGGATGGTACGCAACGATGTCCGACACAAGTGCGCGCGCAAGCCGCTTCGCGCGGAGCGCGGGATCGCGTGTGAGAAACGGATTTATCGGGCGCCGTTGACCCGCGTCGGGCTCGACAGACGGGGCCGGAGGGGTGGCAGCGCGCTCCGCTGAAAGAGCGGGAGCCGCAGGAGCCGCAGGCGTTGCAGGCGTTGCAGGCGCTGCAGGCGCTGCAGGCGCCGCAGACGTTGCGGGAGCCGACCAACTCTCGGCTGGAGGCGCAGCCGGAGCCTGGGCAGCAACTGGTAAAGTCGGCTCACGCCAGGAAGTTGCTGCGGGCGCTGTGATCGGCGCGGACGCAGAAAGCCGCTCCGTTGCGGCGGGGCTGCCATCGGATGCATGATGATCAACCTTAGCGGCAGATGCAGAGTCATCTTTGTCCCAGCGCGATTCACGCCCTCCACCAGGCGCGGACGGCGCACTTTCAGTACCAACCGCTTCGTCCGCGCCACGCGGCGCGAGAACGTTGATTACAGCCGAACAGACCGAGCAGCGCGCACGAACGCCTGCAGCCGGAACCTTTTTCGGATCCAGCTCGAACTCGGTCAGACACGAGGAACATTGCACGAACATTGGCGTCATTGACGGGCACCGGTTTCAGTCAGCGGCGAAGTGGACATCTCGGCTCTGTCATCGGTTCGGCGATCGACCGCGTACACGGATCCGGGAAGCGTCTTTGCGTAAGTCTTCATTTCTGTTGCCAGCGCACTCACGGCCTCGGAGTCCCTGAATGTGCGGCGTTCGTTGGTGACAACCCCGATGGACAGCGTCATCAGAGGGACGCGGTGCAGTTGTCCGCGCCGATCCTTGCCGAAAAAGTAGCCTGCCCTGCGGTCGTGCTCCGAGTACTGGTAAGCGATGAGGGTGTCAAAGGTCTGGACGATTTCACCGCACACATCGTCAACCCGATCGCGCGGAATCAGAAAGATAAAGTCGTCCCCGCCAATATGACCCACGAACCCGTCATCCCCCACAAGCCCGCGCACGGTATCGTGGAGGAGGGTCGCAAGAAGACGGATCACCGAGTCACCCTGAACGTAACTGTAACGGTCGTTGAATTCCTTGAAATGATCCAGATCCGCGTAGCAGGCCGCGAAAGGCACATCCAGGCGGTTGCGTATCGCCTCATGAATTGCTGGCGCACCCGGGAGCCGCGTTGACGGATGCACGTTCACGTCGCGATCCGAGCGGACGAGCGCGCACCGCAGCCGGGCCTGAGCTTCGGTGGCGTCCATTTCGCGGGATATGACCTCGTCGGCAAGCGCGTTTACCGCCGCGATCCGGGCTTCCAGTCCGTCCGCCGCCACGAAGATGAGCGGCACGACACCGGTATACGGATCCTTCTTGATGCGCAGAGAGGCCGCCAGTCCCGCAGCTTCGGATGCGCGACCGTCCACAACGACGAAACGCGGTCGGGACCTGAGCGCGTAAACCATCAGCTCCTCGACGGACGCCACCGGAACGATCGTCACCGGCTGGTGAGCGACCCATGCCGCGACGATCGGCGGAAGGACCGATTCCATCGGCTGGAGGACGAGCGCGATGGGAAGTTGGGAGGTGCCTGAAGGGGACTGATCCATCATCTCGACTGACGGAAGATAACCGCACGGCCGTTCGGATCGGCAGTCATCCCCGTCGCGCCGGATCTAGCGGCCATCACCACAAGTATCGGAGCGAGAAGTAGGTGGGCGGCTTGTCGTTCGTGCCGGTGAGCCCCCCGTACGTTCGTCCGATGTCAAACACCAGTTTCCCAGATTGCAGGCCGACTCCGATCGCCCCCCCGGAGCCGTTCACCTGATCCCGGATATATCCGGCCCTCACGTGGAGCCGCTCGTCCACAACGATGTCGGTACCGAACCGGGCAGTCGTGCTGTCGAGCTTCACCGTGCTCACAAGGCTGGCTGCTCCGTGGACCTCGACCTTGTCAGGACCGCGCTCGAAGGCGACCACCATGTAGTCGGCGCCGAGATCGACGCGGCCTGGCCGCCCCGCTGCACTTGCGACGCCGAGGTTGCGGGCGGCGGCGCCGAGGGTGAGCGGGAGCGTGGAACGGAATTGAATTCCGAGATCGAGCGCATTGGACTGGGAGCTTGCGATGCCGAGACCGCTGCACTCGCCCGAACACGGAATGGCCGATTCCACATGCTTGGCCGTTATGCCGACAGCGAGCCACGAGACCGGGGCCGCTGCGTAGGTGACAGCGACCGAGTAATCGGTGGGGCTCGCGACGCCGACGCTGTTTCCCTGTTCGTCGGTGAGCGTTTGCTGCCCGAGATCGAGAACGTTGACTGCAAGGCCGAATGCGCTGCGGTTCTGCGATGGCCAGACAATGGCGAGCGCATTTCCCTGCCCGACGACGGTAGTCGAATGGTGCAGCGCGATCTCGCGGTCGCCGGGACCGTTGCCGGCGATGGCGGAAGGATTCCACCAGAGCATGTCGCTCCCGCCGCGTTGCGCAACTACCGCTTCTCCCATCCCGACCGCCCGAGCGCCGACAGGGAGCAGGAGAAAGATCGCCTCCTGGCCCGACTGCGCTGCTGCGACACGTGGTGCGAGCGATGTCACTCCGGCGATCACGGTGGCGAGAAGTACCGCGGTGGTCGTTGTTGTGACGGAGGTTGCGAGCGCACGCCGCATCCGGAACGTCTTCGGAGTGCTCACGCTATACGGGCGTTGCCTCGTCGATCAGCATGATGGGAATACCATCGCGGATGGGGTAGCGTAGCTTGTCGCGCTGGCAGATGAGCGCATCCTCTTCGGCACGATACTCGAGCGGACCCTTGCACTTGGGGCAAACGAGAATTTCGAGCAGCTGTTGTGTGAGCGGCATGTGTCGTCAGTCCTTGCTGTTGTAACCGAAGCGGCGAAGTGCCGCGGCGTCCTTTCTCCAGTTCTGGAGCACCTTGACCCAAAGGTCGAGATACACGGCGCCTCCCACAAGGGTTTCAATCTTTTTCCTTGCGGCGGTACCGAGGAGCTTGATGCGTCGGCCCTTCTCGCCGATGAGTATGCGTTTCTGGCTGTCGCGTTCGACGTGTATGACAGCGCGCACGTAGATCGGGGATCTGTCTTCGCGGAACTCCTCGATCTCGCATGCAATGCTGTACGGAACCTCTGCGCCGAGCTGTTCGAGCGCCGTTTCGCGAATGAGCTCGGCGGCGAGGAAGCGCAGCGAGTGGATGCTGACGTCTTCTTCGGGAAAGAGGAACGGACTTTCGGGGAGATTCGGCTCGATGCGGTCGATGAGTTCCGGAATTCCCTCGCCGGTGAGCGCGGATATGAATACCCCGTCAGGAATGGAAGCGGCGAGGCTGGCGCGATCGTCCTTGCGAAGGAGGTCAGCTTTGTTGAGCGCGACGATGGTGGTTGCGCGAGGATTCGACTCCAGTCCAGCAGCTTCGCCGAGTGGGACAGGAATGCCGTCGCGGGCGTCGCACACGTAGACGATGCAGTCGGCGTCGGCGAGTGCATGAACCGCCGCGGACTGCATGGCCGTCTGGAGCAGATAGCCGGGGTCAAGAAGACCGGGGGTGTCGGCGAGGATCATCTGCGTATCGCCCTGAGTGCGAATGCCGACGACGCGATCGCGTGTGGATTGTGGTTTGTCGCTGGTGATACTGAGCTTCTGTCCGACGAGTCGGTTCAGGAGCGTTGATTTGCCAGCGTTCGGCTTTCCAGCGACTGTGACGGTACCGGCTCTTGTCATGACATGGGGAAAATACAAAAGGCCGCCCAATTCTGGACGGCCTTTTGAAAAAAGTGCCGGCGACGGCCTACTCTCCCGCGATCTCTCGATCGGAGTACCATCGGCGCTGCAGGGCTTAACGCTCGTGTTCGGAATGGGAACGGGTGTGGCCCCTGCGCTCTAGTCGCCAGCGAAGGAAAATCGGAAGTCAGTAGTGATTGTGGAATACAGAACTACGTATCGCAAGATCGCAGTTTTCTGCTGAGTCGCAACCTGTTGGTTGCTCGGGCTCGATCGATGTTCAGACGAGCCCAGATTTGGAGTCAAGCCTCTCGGGCGATATGGACCGCTTCGCTTGGAATGAATTGCTCCACTTCCACGTGCGGCCATTCGACGGGGTAGTCTTCCCCGGCCCTTGTGCCTTCTTAAGAAGGAGGGAGAGTTCATCTTGGGGGGCATTTCCCACTTAGATGCGTTCAGCGGTTCTCGCCACCAGTCATCGCTACCCGGCGCTGCAACTGGCGTCACAGCCGGTACACGAGCGGACTGTCCGACTCGGTCCTCTCGTACTAGAGTCCGCACCCCTCAACTCTCCAACGCCCGCAGCGGATACAGACCAAACTGTCTCACGACGTTTTGAACCCAGCTCATGTACCACTTTAACCGGCGAACAGCCGGACCCTTGGGACCTGCTCCAGCCCCAGGATGTGATAAGCCGACATCGAGGTGCCAAACCGCGCCGTCGATGTGAACTCTCGGGCGCG
>JALYYT010000091.1 GCA_030946285.1 Gemmatimonadota bacterium | reverse complement strand
GCGTATACCTGATACTTTCCGCAACTTTTTCAGGCATCGGGGGCAGATGTTCGCATTCCCGCGCCAGTGCCGCGTCTATCGCGCTCCGGTACGGTGCGATGTCCACTGCCATCTCCGAATCACGCATCAATGTCCCGCGTCTCGAACACGCCCTGGGCATTCTCGATGAGGACTCGGACCTTGCCCTCGGCGGTGGTGAGCTCTTCGCTGGCGAGCCTGAGGATCTCGATCCCCTCCTCGAACAGCTTGAGGGCATCGTCCAGCGGCACACCGTCACGCTCGAGTCCAGCGACGATCTGCTGCAACCGGCTGACGTGAGATTCGTACGTCATGCGTCCTCCAGAACCGTTGCGCGGATTTCTCCGTCACGCAGCGTAAGTGTGAATACCGAGCCAGGTGCGAAATCCTCGACACTCGCCAGGGTTCGCCGATCAACCGCATCACGCGCAACTGCATATCCGCGCGAAAGCGTCGCCAGCGGGCTCAGGGCATTGAGTCGTGCGGCTGTCGCGGCAATAGCGTAGCGACGTCGTTCCGCATCGCGCGACGCGGCGCGTTGCAGATCTCCGGCGACAGCCTCGAGCTCGCGACGACTATCGGTGACGCAGCGCTGCAGTGAAGTGCGAAGCTGGTAACCGATTGCGCCGAGTGCTCCGAGGAGATCACTCCGAAGCGGAACCGCAGCTTCGGCCGCTGCGGAGGGAGTTGCCGTTCGGTGATCTGCGACAAGATCCGCGATCGTGATGTCGATCTCGTGACCGACACCGGATATGACCGGAACCGCTGCTTCGCAGATCGCGCGCGCGACCGATTCGTCGTTGAAGGCCCACAGATCTTCTCTCGCGCCGCCGCCGCGACCGATGATCAGCACGTCTATCTCACCGAACCTGCAAATCCTCTGAATGGCCGCGACGATCTCGGCGGGCGCGGTGGGACCCTGCACCGTGGCCGCACTCACGACGAGGCTGACATGCGGCGCGCGACGCCGGATGACGGATATGACGTCCCTAAGCGCGGCGCCGTCCGGGCTCGTGACCATGCCCACGCGGGTTGGCGCAGACGGTAGCGCACGCTTTCGCTCCGGTCGCAAAAGGCCATCATGCTCGAGACGCAGACGCGTTTCCTCCATCGCCTTGCGCCAAAGACCGTCGCCGACGGCGTCCATCGCGGTGACGTTGAGATGCATCTCGCCACGCGCGGCGTACACCGTCAGCTGACCATATGCGGCGACTTCCATGCCCTCGTCCGGCGATGCCGGAATTCCGCGCTGGCTGCGCGACCAGACGACGCAACGAACCTGTGCCGCGGAATCGCGCAGGCAGAAATACCAGTGGCCGTTCCGATGCCGCTTGAAATCGCTCACTTCACCGCGCACCCATAGTGGCGACAGCGATCCCTCGATCACGGCGCGCGCTGTCTCGGTGAGTGAGGCTACCTGGATCGCGGTCTCCGAAGTAGAACCCGGGAGCGAGGGCGCGACGCGCTCCGATGTCGCAGACGATCCGAAGAGATCGTACTCCGCACCAGCACGCGCAGGGCGCCCAAAGGAGCGTCTCACTCGCCGAACCCGCGTGGCTGAATCATCAGGCCGCCGCCGCTCGCTGCGCCGCACGCACCGTGTTCCGGAGCAGCATTGCGATCGTCATGGGACCGACTCCGCCTGGAACCGGCGTTATGTGGCCAGCCACTTCACGAACAGCCGCGAAATCCACGTCACCAGTCAGCCTGGTGCCACTTTTCCGCGTGGCGTCCGGAATTCGAGTGATGCCGACGTCGAGCACCGCAGCGCCGGGCTTGACCATGTCCGCGGTTATCAATCCGGGCTTGCCGACGGCAGTGATGAGTATGTCCGCAGTACGCGTGTAAGACGCGAGATCACGAGTGTACCGATGACAGACCGTGACGGTCGCGTTCGCAGCCGTGCCGTCCTGCAGCATGAGCGCAGCCATCGGCTTTCCGACGATGTTGCTACGTCCGACAACGACGCAGTGAGCGCCGTGCGTCTCGATCCCGGAGACACGAATCAGTTCCTGAATTCCCGCCGGCGTGCAGGGCGCGAAACCGTCGCGGTCACCGGTTAGAAGCTTGCCAACGTTCAGGGGATGAAAGCCGTCGACGTCCTTGGCCGGATCTATCCGTCGAATTACGCTCGACGCATCTATGTGCGGCGGAAACGGCGACTGCACCAGGATGCCGTGCACTAGCGGATCGGCGTTCAGAGAGTCGAGCAGGACCATGAGCTCCTCCTGCGTCGTGGACGCGGGAAGCACGATCGTCTCCTCGTGCATGCCGACTTCGATGCACGCCTTTCCCTTCGCGGCGACGTACACCGTGCTCGCGGGGTCGTCACCGACCAGCACGACTGTTAGCTTGGGCACGACACCCGCCCCCTTCAAGGTCGCCACCTCCGCGCTGATCTCGCTACGGATGCGCGCAGCTATCGAAGCGCCGTCAATCAGCTCAGCGGGCAATTCCAACGGCCCTCGTCTCGCGGATGAGCACGACCTTTATCTGTCCCGGATACTGCAGTTCGCGCTCGATTCGCAACGCAATTTCCTCGGCGAGCGCTTCCATGCGAGGATCGTCCACCGCGTCGGGCGTCACGATCACTCGTACCTCGCGGCCAGCCTGGATCGCAAACACCTTCTCGACGCCTCGGTAATCGGAGGCAATGCGTTCGATACCTTCGAGACGCTTCACGTAGGTCTCGAACGACTCGCGTCTCGCACCGGGGCGCGCGCCGCTGATTGCGTCTGCGGCCTGGACCAGCACCGATATCTCGCTCTCGTGCGGAACATCGTCGTGGTGTGCGGCGATTGCGTTCACCACCAGCGGATGCTCTCCATACTTGGTGGCCATCTCGACACCGAGCTGGACGTGCGTCCCTTCGTGCTCGTGCGTCAGGACCTTGCCGACGTCATGCAGCAGTGCGCCGCGACGCGCCATCGGCACGTCCAGTCCCAGTTCGGCGGCCATGATTCCTGCAAGCCAGGCGACTTCCTTGGAATGGTTGAGAATGTTCTGCCCGTAGCTCGTACGCCACTTCATGCGACCGACGAGCTTGAGCAGCTCCGGATGCAATCCGTGTACGCCGCTCTCGTACGCGGCGCGCTCGCCTGTCTCCAGAATCGCCTTGTCAACTTCCTCGCGCGACTTCGTAACCACTTCTTCGATGCGACCCGGATGAATCCGGCCATCAGCCACCAGCTTCTCGAGCGACATGCGCGCTATCTCGCGGCGCATCGGCTCGAAACAACTCACGACGACCGTGTCGGGCGTGTCATCGATAATGACATCCACGCCAGTCGCAAGCTCGAACGCGCGGATATTCCGTCCCTCGCGGCCGATGATTCGCCCCTTCATTTCGTCGTTGGGTAGTGCGACTGTGGAAACCGTGGTTTCCACAGTCTGCTCGGCGGCGATGCGCTGTATCGCCAAGGCAATGATCTTCTTGGCCTCACGTTCGGCATTGCGGCGTGACTCTTCGCGGATGACGCGCAGGCGATTAGCCGCGTCGGCGTGTGCCTCTTCCTCGAGCCGCTTGATCAGTTCGTTCTTCGCGTCTGCCGCAGACATTCCGGCGAGCGTTTCGAGCTGGCGCCGCTCCTCCGCGATCAGCCGGTCGAGCTCCGCCTGGCGCTCGCCGAGGCTGCCTTCGCGCGACGTGATGTCGGCCGCGCTCCGCTTGAGATCGCGCTCACGCTGTTCGAGCGCGTCGGCCTTGCGCTCGATGACCCCCGTGCGCTCCTGAAGGCGCCGCTCGTCACCCTCGACGTCTTCGCGGCGCTTGCGCGCTTCAGCTTCCCACTCCTCTCGAAGGCGGATGAGTTCCTCCTTGCCTTCCAGAACAGCAGTCTTCCTGAGCGCCTGCGCATCGCGCTCGGCTTCGTCGCGTACACGCTTCGCAGTCTGTTCGGCGGACGTGCCGGCTACCTTCTGCCGCTCTGCCTCGCCTTTAACCCCAGCCCTGCGTCCTGCTACAAAAAAAAGGCCGCAGCCGGCGACCAGCACAAGAATCGCGCCCGCGGCCAAGATAGCCGTGAAGTCCATCCACGGAAGCTAATCGTAACGCTTGGCCGGGGGGAGCCACGGACGTATCTCCTGGCTGAGCTCCGTCATCTGCTCCGAAAGGCTTTTCAACTGGGACTGCACTTGCGCCAACTCCCCAGCCATGCGGAGACAGGCCAGGATTGCGGCCTTGTGCGTCTCGACCACGAGTCCCGACTGCATGATCTCGCGGATCGACGTATCGACCTGCTTTGCAATGGTCTGCGTTTCCTCGGGCGAGGTCGCCGAGCGGAGCGTGTACTCGTCGCCGAGGATGGTCACCTTGACGCTTGTCTTTCCCCTTGTCATGACGCGCCGTCCCGCTGCTGCTTGAGAAACTGGACCCGCGCCAGCATCCGGTCCGTCCGGACGCGGGCGGCGGCCAGACGACGTGACAGCTCTGCGTTCTCACGTTCCAGCTCGAGGACTCGCTGTGGCGAGGTACCCGCCGCTCGTGCTGCCTCATCCTCAACGGTTCGAAGGCGCGCCTCTGCGGACAGGGCTCGCTTGCGATAGCTCGCGAGCTCCTCACCCAGCCGGCGCACTAGCCGGCTCAATTGCGTGAACTGCGGATTTTCAGGAAGTACGTGGTCTGACACCGAGCTCCTCGTCCAGGGCGCGAAGGATCCGCGCTCGCCGACCTTCAATTTCCTTGTCGCGTAGGGTGCGCTCCGGGTGACGGAACGTCAAGCGCCATGCGATGCTCCGCATGCCTGGCGCCAGTCCGCCGCCCCGAAACTCGTCGAAAAGTACGAGTGATTCCAGCATCTCGCCTGCGGTGGCCCTGATCGAATCGCCCACCCGGATCGCGGGTACCGAGTCCGGCACCAGTAGCGCAAGATCGAATTCCGCCGCTGGTGTAACCGGTAGTGAACGATAACTGTTGGTCGCCCGCTCGAGCGCGAAAGCTCCTGCCACGTCAATTTCCACTCCGAAAACCGCCGGGGCCCAGACAGGCGCGTCGACGTCGACCGGGCCGGCATGGCCGATTGTCGCACCGTCACGGACGACGTCCCAGCCTTCGCCGTTCGCATCCGGAACGAGCTCGGCGCCGTCCTTTCCGAACGCACTGCGCACAATAGTGTCCGCGAGCCATTTCGCATCCCAGATGTCCACCTGCGCAGGTCGCGGATCGGTGAAGTGCGCGGGATTCCGATCGCCAGCAATCACCGCGGCGGCCACTGTACGCTCGACTGGAAGGCGTCCGTCGCCTCTCGAGAAAACGACGCCGACCTCGAACAGTCTCACATTGCGCGTCATATGCGCGAAGTTGTGCTCGACACGGCGTGCCAGCGTCTGCACGGCGCTCGACCGCAGTGACGCCTCGCTCTCGGCCAGCGGATTGCGAACTCGCACTCCCTCGGACCCTGCATCAGCGACGAAGGGCATCGGCCGCACTTCGAGCAGCCCTGCGCGGACGAGGTCTTCGGTCACTCGCCGTCCGACGAGATAGACCGCGGAATCACGCGCTTCACCGGTTCGGAACGGACGCAGTTCGTCGGAGAACGAATCGTACCCCCGAAGCCGAGCGATCTCCTCGATGAGGTCGATCTCCAGGGTGACGTCCGCGCGCCAGCGGGGTGGTGTCACCCGCAGCACGTCATCTTCAAGAACATTCACGCCGAAGCCCACGCTGCCCAGCAGCTGCATGCACTCGCTCGGCGGAATCTGCGCTCCGAGGAGCCTTGCGACGCGCGGAACTCGGAGCGCGATCGTTTGCGGCGATGCAGCAGGCGACCCGATGGTGAGCGGCGTGCCATCCACTCGTCCACCAGCGATGCTGACGATGAGTGACGCCGCGTATCGGGCAAGCTCTTCCGTAGCGCGGGAATCCACGCTGCGCTCGAAACGATAGCTCGCGTCGGTGGACAATCCGATGGAACGACGCATGGAGCGCACTACCCGCGGATCGAAGACCGCGGCTTCCAGGAGCACGTTGCGCGTGGAGGCGGAAACCGCGCTGTCATTGCCGCCGATGATTCCCGCGATGGCCTGCGCGATCTCAGCGTCAGCTATCACAGTTGCCGAAGCATCGAGCTTTCGCTCTACGCCGTCGAGCGTCGTGATCTGCTCGTCCGGTCGTGCACGTCTGACGCGGACTTCCCCGCCCTTCATGCGATCGAGGTCGAAGGCGTGCATCGGCTGGCCGAAGCCGTGCAACATGTAGTTGGTCGCGTCCACGATGTTGTTGATCGGCCGAAGACCGATCGCGATCAACCTGTCCGCGAGCCACTGCGGGCTCGCTCCGACATGAACGTCGCGGATCACCGTCGCACTGTACAACGGCACGCACTCCGACACTTCCACAACGACGCGAACGTCGCCGATGTTGCCTTCCTGCGCCGAGTGTGCGTGCGCCGCCACCGTCGGTGCATTCCCATGAGTCGGGCGGCGCATGGCGTTGCCCGTGTACGCGGCGATCTCGCGCGCGAGTCCTTCATGCGAGAGGAGGTCGGGGCGGTTCGGGAGCACGTCAATGACGAACCGTGTGTCGCCAGACGGATACGCGGCGAGAAACGGAGTTCCGGGCCGGGCATCGGTGTGCAGCGGAAGAATTCCTTCGTGGTCCGTACCGAGTCCGAGCTCGCGCGACGAGCACAGCATCCCGTTGGACGTCACACCGCGAATCTTCCGGCGCTCGAGCTTGAGTCCACCAGGCAGCGTGGACCCAGCGGGGGCAAATGGATATTTTGTTCCCGCCTGTACGTTTGGCGCACCGCATACTACGTCAAGCAACTCTCCGGAGCCGGCGTCCACCTTCGTCACCCAGAGATGGTCCGAATCGGGATGCGGCTTCGCCTCTACGACGAGTCCGACAACCACGTCAGCGAGATCGGCGCGAAGCGGAACGGTGTCCTCCACCGTCGCGGCGCGACTGGTTACGACGTCGCGCAACGCTTCGGGCGAAAGATCGAATTCCGTGAAGTCGCGCAGCCACTCGTACGATGCGTTCATCGCGCCACCTGCTCGAGGAAACGGATATCGGAGTCGTACAGCACGCGAATGTCGGGAATCCCGTACCTCTGGAGCGCGATACGAGCGGGTCCCATTCCGAACGCCCACCCGGTGTAGCGCTCGCTGTCAACGCCTGCTGCGTCCAGCACGTTGGGATGTACCATGCCGGCGCCGAGTATCTCCATCCATCCACTTCCCTTGCACGCGGAGCAGCCGGCTCCCTTGCAGAGGCGGCACTCGACGTCCATTTCCGCGGACGGCTCGGTGAACGGGAAGTAGCTCGGGCGGAAACGGGTCCTGGTGGATCCGAAGAATCTGTGCGCGAAATGTGTGAGCGTCGCCTTCAGATCAACGAAGCTCACGCCCTCGTCAACGGCGAGACCTTCGATCTGCGCGAACATCGGAGCATGACTCGCGTCGAATGGATCGAGGCGGTACACGTTGCCCGGAATGATCACGCGGATCGGCGGCGGACCAGCCTGCATCGACCGGATCTGGACCGGAGACGTGTGCGTTCGGAGAACCACGTCATCGGCAAGGTACATCGTATCGTGCAGATCCATCGCCGGATGATCGGGCGGGAAATTCAGCGCGGTGAAGTTGTACCATTCGGTTTCCGCCTCGGGACCGGTCGCAACTGTGAAACCGATGCCGCGGAAAATTTCGACGATTTCCTCGATCACGAGTGTCACCGGATGCTCGGCGCCCTGAAACTGCGCACGGGCCGGCATGGTGAGATCTGTTCTCGGTGCCGCGGTGCGGGCGCTCGCCTCGAGATCATCGCGGCGGATCTCGAGAGCCGCCTCGAGCGCTGTCTTGAGATCGTTGAACGCGCGGCCGACAACACCACGGTCGGCTCCAGTGAACTCGGGAACGAGCTTCTGGAGCGCCAGAAGGCGACCATTCGTGCGCCCCAGAAACTCGGTGCGCGCACGCTCGAGTGCGTCGGGTGATTCGGCTCCGGTGAAAGCAGCCGTCGCCGCGGCACGGAGGTCACCCGCTGATGATTGGAATTCGTCCAGCGTCGTAGATGACACGGTTGCTATTGAAGGGCTTGCCAAGGAAAAGGGCGGACCCGAAAAGTATCGAGCCCGCCCCGTGAGCGCATCATCCGGCGATGAGGCCGATGCAGCCTGACCTCACCGTGTTCTCGCCCGACTGCGGTTACGCAGCGGCGCTGAGCGCCTTGCGTGCCTGTTCCGCGAGCATGCCGAAGGCGGCGGCGTCGCGCACCGCGATGTCAGCGAGCACCTTTCGGTCGATCTCGATGCCGGCCTTGCCGAGTCCGCTGATGAAAGTGCTGTAGCTCATGTCGTGGAGATGCGCTGCAGCGTTGATGCGGACGATCCAGAGGCGGCGAAACTCGCGCTTCTTGTTCTTGCGATCACGGTAGGCGTAAACCCATCCGCGCTCGACGTTTTCCTTCGCGGATTTCCAGAGCTTGCTACGCGCTCCGAACGCGCCGCGCGCCGCCTTCATTACCTGCTTTTTGCGCTTCAGTCG